>JASHXO010000148.1 GCA_030043495.1 Candidatus Rhabdochlamydia sp. | reverse complement strand
TCCCTCAGCACCAAATGCGATTCCAGGCACGCATGCGATGTTGGCGTCTGCCATGAGTTTTGTACAAAACTCCGAGGAGTTCATCGAAGCGGAAAAAACCGAAAGAGGGATAAAGGCGTATATTGCTGAGAGAGGTTTCTCCAAATTACAATGGAATAATTGATTGAATGTCTCGATGAAAAGATCTCTTCGTTTTTGCATAGCGTTCTTCACGAAATGGATGATTTCTGTGTGGTTTTTCAACGCGGCAAGCGCAGCCCACTGACTAACGATTGAAGGACCGGTCGTCGATTGTCCTTGCAGAGCGGTCAACGTCTTAATCAAATCTTCGGGTCCAAAGGCAAAACCTGCCCGCCAACCTGTCATGGCAAAATTTTTAGAGCAGCTCTGTACGACCAACACCCTGTCTTTGGCCAATGCCCCACAGGAGAAAAACCGATGCTGATCATAAACAATCCCGCTATAAACTTCATCAGAGATTACAAAAAGCCCAGCTTCAGCAGAGACCTTCAAGAGCTCTGCCAATTCTTCTTTTTTATAGAGGGCCCCTGTGGGATTCCCAGCGTTGTTCAAAATGAGAATTTTAGAACGGTTAGTCAAATGCTCTCTTAGGATCTGCGGGGTCAATTTCCATCCGTTTTCCACTCGGGTTGGCATTATCACTGGACGTCCTTTGAAAATCCGTGCGATTTGAGGATAAGAAACCCAATAAGGGGAAGGGATTAAGACCTCATCGCCTTCTTTCAAAAGAATTTGCAACGCAGCAAAAATGACAAATTTTCCTCCAGCGGCGATGAGCGTGTTTTCCTCTCCATAGGTGCAATCATATTTTTGGTTCATCCATTGGGCCGCTTCACGACGCAAATTAGGCAGTCCGGCCACAGGAGGATAGAGCACCATTTCGGAACTGATGGCCTGAGAAACCGCTTCGATCACTTTAGGGTGCGAGGGGAGGATCGGGTCCCCGGCAGCGAAGTTGTAAATTTTTTCACCCCGCTCTTTTTTTAAGAGCGCCATAGAGTTGATGGCCACAGTGGCCGATGCCATTGTTTCTGTTGTCATAATTCTTTCCTTTGAGCTGTGACAAATTCCAGCCATTGTATAAGTTGATGATTTAATTCTTCCCGGTTGAGTGAGAAAATTTCGTTTTGCAACTGGGGGTTGTCGCGGGCCAGCCGCGTCATCGATTGATAGCCGGGCCCTGCGATTTTTAGGGCCTCGGAGTCGTTTATTTCGACAAATTGTGACAAAAGCCGAGAGATCAATGCAGGCAAATGGGAAATTAATGCCACCTGTTTGTCATGTTTCTCTGGGCTGAGGACTAAAGGTTTTGCCTCTAGCATTTCAATCCATCCAGAAACGGTCCTCATGCTTTCCTGCTCATTTTTTGCATGGGGAGAAATGAGCCAGCAACAGTCCTTAAAGAGATTGGAATCGCTATGGGCAAACCCCCAGTTTTCTTTGCCAGCCATCGGATGTGTGCTTAAAAATTCCATCTTGTCATTGGTCAACTTTTCAAAGGTCGGGATCACGGCCTTTTTTACACTGCCCACATCGATGATGAGCAACTTTTCCTTCTTTTGGCAGCGATTGCTGATTTCGATAGCCAGATCGGAAAGCGTCGAAAGCGGAGTGGCAAGGATGATCAAATCGCTCCAATCGATTAACTCTTCCCAAGTCTGGAATACAAAATTGATTGTTCGGTTTTTAATTGCCTGTTGCAAATCGCTAAAATTGCTTTGCAATGAGGCAATTTGGGTATTGGGCATCCTTTTTCTCAAGGCTTTGGCGATCGAACCACCAATCAGGCCCAGCCCAATGATACTGACTTTATTTGGAAGGTTCATAGATCCCCAATAACTTTAGCATCTCGGTTTTTTCTTTTAATATGCTCAAAATTGTTTTTAGGTCGTTATTACGGGAAAAAAGAATATCGACAAAGAACAAGTATTCGAACGGCTTTTCCCGAATCGGTCGGGAAACGATTTGCGTTAAATTCAAATTGTGCTGGGCCAAAATTTGCAGCACTTCTGCAAGAGTTCCAGGAGTATGTTTGGCGGTAAATAGAAGCGAACATTTTCCTTCATCTAAATTTTGCGCTAAAGATTTGCGCAAAAACAAAAAGCGTGTGGTGTTCGTCCGATCATCCTCGAGATGGGCTTTGAGGATTTCGAGCAAATAGATCTCAGCCGTTTTGCGGCTGCCAATAGCTGCAAGCGCCGGATCGGCGCGCTTGGCAATTTCTTGAACGGCGCCAGCCGTATCAAAATGCACCACCGGTTCTATCCAAGGATGTTCCTGAAAAAAGGATGTGCATTGCGCAAGAGCTTTCGGGTGCGAAAAGACCTTTTTGATCTCTTTGATCCTTTGATTTTTTCGGCCGACAAGGCAATGCTCGATAGGAAGGCACAATTCGCCAATAATGGTCGCTTCAAAGCGGTGAAAGAGGTCGAAATTCTCGACGATCGGTCCGATCAAACTATTTTCAATCGGCACGGCGGCAAGTTCGACCTCTTTTCTTTCCAGGCTTTCAAACACATCCTGGAATGTGACTTTACCTATCGCTTCTACGTCGCTTCCAAAAAAGCGGTCGATGGCGATTTCGCTAAAAGATGCTTTAGTTCCCTGATATGCGACTTTTTTCATCGCTCCCCATCTCCATTTTCATGTTCAACTTCGAATAATCGACAAAGAGCGCAAAAATTTCCTCAATGACCATAGGGCTCAAATCATGCCGTTTAGCCAGTTCGCGCAATAGCTCGCGCTGCTGTTCTTCGCGTAAGGGATCGTATACTGGGAGATTCTGCTGTTTTTTCACTTTGGCGATCTCATTTGTGACTTTCAACCGCTCTGAGAAAAGCTCGATGATCTCGGCATTGAGCTTATCGACGATTTGCCGCAAATGTTCCAAGTTCATAATGACCTCCCCATTGCTTTTGCAATCGCATCGAGTTCGTGGGAGAGCGTCTCGAGTTCCGATGGAAGCAGCGCTTGCTTGCCATCGCATTTTGCATCAGCGGGCAAATGGTGCACTTCGATCAGCAATCCATCAGCGCCAATGGCAACTGATGCTTTGGAAAGGGCAGGAATAATATCCTTGCGCCCCGCAGCATGGCTCGGGTCGACGATGATCGGCAGATGTGTCATTTGCCGAGCTACAGCAACACTGCTCAAATCGAGTGTGCTGCGCGTGGAATTTTCGAACGTGCGTATTCCGCGTTCGCATAAAATCACCTGATGATTGCCGTGCGCCATGATGTATTCGGCGCTCATCAGCCATTCTTCAACAGTTGCGGAAATCCCTCTTTTCAAAATCACTGGTTTGCCGCAGCTGCCAACTTCTTTGAGGAGATTGAAGTTTTGCATATTGCGGGCGCCGATGC
>JASHXO010000147.1 GCA_030043495.1 Candidatus Rhabdochlamydia sp. | reverse complement strand
GCCAGGAAGCGGCTGTTTCCATCCCAATTGGGTTGTCTGGGAACATGGCCATGCCATTCCACGTCGGAATCTTTTAAAAAGTCTTTGCGTTGAAGCAGGGGATGCTGTTTTCGGAATTGGACTATCAACCGATGAAAGCGCGCAAAACCTACATGTTTTGCAAGTTCATCCCACAGGAACCAATTGAGTGCATTGTCTTGGCAATACGCATTATTGTTGCCATTCCGCGTATGACCATATTCATCTCCCATGAGGATCATCGGAGTGCCAATTGCCAACAAGAGGGCAGTGTGGAAGTTGCGCATTTGCCGCTCGCGGAGCTGAACGATTTTGCGGTTATTCGTTGGACCTTCATGTCCGCAATTCCAACTATCATTTTGATTGGCCCCATCGCGGTTGTCTTCGCCGTTTTCTTCATTGTGCTTATCTTGGTAACTGACCAAATCACGCAAAGTAAATCCATCGTGTGCTGTGACGAAATTGATGCTGTGATAAGGTTTTCTTCCTCTGCCATAAAGATCCTGAGAGCCAGCCATGACTTTGGCAAATTCACCGACTTGATCGTCAGTCCCTTTAATGAACCTGCGCACGACATCTCGATATTTGCCGTTCCATTCTGCCCATCTCCCTCCTCCAGGAAAGCTGCCTACTTGATAAAGACCGACTGCGTCCCAGGCCTCAGCAATAAGTTTCACATCCGCTAAGACGGGATCGGCATCGATCTTTTGAATCACGGTCGGATTTTCAAGAGGAGTTCCGTTTTCCTCTCGGGTCAAACAAGAAGCGAGATCGAAACGAAATCCGTCGACATGCATCTCATTGACCCAATAGCGCAAAGAATTGACAATAAGTTCAGCGACAACGGGATGATTTGCATTCACGGTGTTTCCCGTCCCTGTGAAATCGAGATATTTTCCATCAGGGCTAAGCATGTAATACACTTGATCATCGATACCGCGGAACGAAAACCAGGGCCCTTGTTGATTTCCTTCCGCCGTATGGTTGTAGACAACATCTAAAAAGACCTCGATCTCATTTCTGTGCATCTCTCTAACAAGCGTCCGGAAATCGTCGATTGCCCCCGTCCAATCACCAGAAGAGGAAAATCTGTTCATTGGCGAGAAGAAATTAATTGAGGAATATCCCCACATGTTCTTGAGCCGCTGATTTGTTTTAGGGTTGGTGAAATGGTTACTATTTTCATCGAATTCATAAACCGGCATCAGTTCGATTGCATTGACCCCCAAATTTTTCAGGTGGGGAATTTTTTCAACGATGCCTAAAAATGTGCCTGGCGCTTTGGTTTTGCTCGACATATGCTCGGTAAACGAACGCACATGCATTTCATAAATGATCAATTCTTCCATCGGTATTCTAGGCTGAGGGACTTTTTGCCAATCGAAAGGCGCCTCTAAGATGATTTTTCCGCGAGGAGTATAGGCTGGGTTGGAATATTCTTTCTGCCCCCACTGATAGCCTGTATTGAGTCCTTTTGCATAAGGATCGGAAAGGATGCGTTTAGGGTCAAAAACAGTGCCTGGATCTCCAATTGGGCCGGAGATTTTATATCCATATTCAATGTGATCGCTTGGAAGATCTTTAAGCAAAATATGCCAGATATGGCCTGTTTTATTGAGTTCTGGATCGAAAAGGATTTCCGCAAAAGGGTGATTTGTATGAGGGGAAAATAAGCACAGCTTTACTTCTGTAGCGTGTTGAGAAAAGAGGGCAAAATTAATGCCTTTGCCTATGCGGCTGACTCCTAGAGGCGTTGAAGACCCCCTTTCCCATTTGATTCCGCTGGGATGTGAGAATTTAGGTGCTTTCATAAGTTTCTACATATTAATAACTTGTAAAAACAAACCCCCGGATACAGACACGACATTACCTCAAATGGATTTTGCAAGCAAGCGAAGGACGGAAAATTAAAATTATAATTTTCATTGTAAAAAAGATCTTTTTTTTGTTAAAATAAATTTAAAAATAAGCTAATTTTTCTTTCTTTTGTTTCTTTAAAACACAAGGGATGAAAATCGGGAAGGGCGAACTTTATTTTTTCACATCTCTTAGGCAATCTTGCGATGGAAAAACATTTTTGTTGCTATTTTTGAACGCAAATTGGAAACTTCCCCAATTATGCGCGATTTTTCGAAGAGTAAAGCGCATTGATGATTCTGAATGTGCTCGTTGGAAAATCTGAAGGAAGTTATACTAAATTCAAACGTTAGAGTTTAAGAAGGAGGACAATCCATGTCATTGGAAAATGCCAAGCAAAATCTCAAGGAATTCGGTAAAGAGCTCAATCTCGAATTGGCATTTGACGAAAATCACACGTGTATATTAGGTATCGACAATACCTTTTCATTGCACTTAACTTATGAACCCAATTCTGATCGTCTTTATCTCTATTCCCCTATCTTAGACGGTCTACCAAAAGATCCACAAATCCGTCTCCGTCTGTACGAAGCTCTTCTTGAAGGAGCGATGCTCGGCGGTCAAATGGCAGGTGGTGGAATAGGCGTCGCTGTTCCAGAAGAGTTGATTTTGATGCATGCCGTTTTAGAAATGGGTGTCGGTGCAGATCCTTCTGCATTAAGACGTTTCGCTCCTCTTTTCGTCGAGGCTGTTGAACGTTGGAGAGCTCGCGCTAAGGATATTTGTGAAGGGCGTGATGTTCCTGCTAAAGAAGCGGCAGCTGCTCCTGGGATACCGGCTCCTGGCAAACCTGGTGAACGCTTTATCAAGATCTAATCTATTTCGTGCTACAAACTCCTCATTCAAAATGACATTTTGTTGAGGAGTTTTTACTTTTTACGAGGTAGGGGATTGCGGTTGATGTTCTTGTTCTATTCTGTTGAGGTAAAGTTGAGAAGGAACATCATCGGGGAAGCGTTGTAAAATGCTCATGAACTGATTTTTGGCCAAGTCGAGTTTTCCTTCATGAAAAGTAAAATACGCTTCGGTGAATACTTTACAAAGCTCGATTTGCTTCTGGGTAGCTGAAATTGGGATGCCTTGCTCGATTGTCCCGATGAGCTCATGGATCATAAGCTTATTTTTTTTGCCCCTGACCGCTACAAGATCAAGTGGTCTTGTCACAAAGCGTTTCCAGATTTTATCTTTAATAGTATCGCTAATAATGATGGAAGTCCGATATATTTTATTAATTCCTTCTAATCGGGAGGCTGTGTTCACGACATCTCCGATAATCGTAAAGTTCATCCGTTCACTGGTTCCAATATTTCCTACAATGACTTCTCCGCTATGGATTCCAACCCGTGTATGCCATTGCGGCATCCCGTCAGTATTCAGCTCTTTGTCGGAAGCGAGGTGACATTCCAAGGCAGCATAGCAGGCTTTATAGGCTTGGTCGCTGACGACTTGTGGCGCTCCCCAAAAAGCCATGATTCCATCGCCCACAAATTTATCAATTGTTCCTTCCGTTTCTAAAATAATCTTAGAAAGGCGATCGAAATAATTAGACAGGGAGGGAATAAGTACCTCTGAGGGAAATGTTTCCGAGTAACTCGTAAAATCAGAAATGTCCGTGAACATGACTGTAAGCTCTTTTTTTTCACCTCCCAAAGCAATCTCTTTTCCTTGTGTTAAGAGGGTTTTAACGATTTCTTTTGGAACATAACGTCCAAAAGAGCGTAGGGCGACTCTCATCGCAGCAACAGAAGATTCCAGGGCGATGATTTCAATAATATGTGAGCGAAGCGATGGTGCGTCCCTAAAATCAAAATGTTGAATGCGATTGACTTGCTCTGAAAGCTCAACGATCGGTTTAGAAATATGCTTTGAAGAGAGATAGACTGTCACGCCAAAAATAATCAACATGGCAAATGCTAATGTGAGAGTCTGTCCCTGAGTGCGCAGCAAGGTTCCAATAAAATCTTTTTGAGGGACCAAGATGACGACAAACCAATGATTCTCAAAAGAAACTGGAAAGTCGATAATGTTGGATAGGTAAGTGATATTTTGCTCGGTGTGGACAGCGTAATTGTCATGTGTTTTTTGATAGCGAGCGTAGACTGCTGCGATCAAGGAATAAGGAATGTCAGAAGTTGCTCTTTCACTAGGTTTTATACTTGGAATAAACAGATCGCCTATTTGATCCAAAATAAAAACTCGTCCAGATTTACCAATTTGTTGATGGGAGAAAAAATTAGAGAGCAGGTCTAAAGAAAGTTTCACTGCTACGACGCCAATCACTTTGTCTTCTGTATCAATTGCTGGGGCTGAGACAACAACTCCAAAATTACCTAAGAGAGGTTCGTTAAGATTGGTCCAGTGAATATGCGGCCAATCCACTGTGCTTTGATACCAAGAACTTATTCTTAGATCGTAGATCACTGGTGAAATCAATTTTGTATCCACCGTTTTGAGATCGGTGTCTTTAAATACCCAAGTTTCAGAAGGCTCTGGTTGTGAACGATCGATGAAGCGGATCGCATATTTAGCACCTGGGGGTAAAGGCCTTGGAATCGAACGTGGAGTTCGAGTCAGATTGATCGCAGAGAGTATATTGCCGTTTAGCGTTTCAATTTCGATGCTGTAGGTTAAACTATTAAATTTTAATACGTTTAAAAGATAATTGATTAAATCTACGTGATTTAGAGAAATTACATCCTCACTAGTGACGAGACCTCGTGTTGCTTCCGCAAGGAATTCCGATTGAACTTTTATATTGCTGATTTTGTCGATGAGGTTGTACTGGACATCATCCATAATTTCTTTAGAGAGAGCAAGAGCGTCTTGACGATACTTCGTGTAATTAAAAAAAGTCGTAATAATCGAGAAAATGATGATCAGAGAGACAAAAATTGTGACGATATCAAATTGAATTTTTCGAGTACTGATAGCTTCTTTGATCAGCTTAAAAAAATTCATGAATCATCCCGAACTTTGAAACTTTTGATTTTTTCACGCCTTCAGTACAACTTTGCGGTTTTATCACATTTTAAAGATGGAAAAGATGATGCTAGTGATCGCAGGTTCATTATCGGGTTGTAAAAAGACCACGCCAAGCGAAGGGCCGCTCGCAGAATATCCTGTACCGATGCGATCGCCAGCTTTTAAGGATAATATGCCCTGAGAGAATACAACTCCGGTCGAGGTTGGCTGCTCAATGGTTATTCTTGCATTGGTGTTTGGGACTGCCTTTTTATTAATGACCAGCCATACATCAACATAGCCAGTTGTCGTTTGGTCAACCGAACCGACTTGTGCTGCTGCGAGCACGAAATAAAAACCATCTTCTTTAATCACTACGCTTTGCTTGTCGGAGGTAACTCCCATATTGAAAATGGCATCTACAGAATCCAATTGAATTAAAGCATTACCTGAAATCGGAGGGACTTGAGAAGTTAAGCTTGAAAGTTGTGCATAGGATGAGGAAGCATCTAAATGATGCATTTGGCTCATGCAAAGACAAATTGCAAGTAAGAAAAAACTGAGAATTTTGTTAATTTGCATAAAATGTCCATTATTCTATTTTTATTCTCACTAAAGTTAAAAAAATGAAAAAAGTCAATATCCTTTTATAAAAGATTATACAATTTATAGATTATAACGGTTTAGATCGATTCTCTTTAAAATCGGAGACGCCCTAAAAGACTATCTTTAATCGATTGCGAGCAGTTTGGTTCTGACAATGGCCTGCGTCCGCATTGCGTCGGTCATTGAAAGTCCGTTTCTGTTATAAAAAGCATCTTCTCCGGATCTCCAATAAAGGCCGCCGTTTTGGAACTCTTGTGCAATACGGGTGAAGACTTGACTGCGAAACTGCGAGCTTGCAACAGCAAAGCGGTTTAAAATTCTCTCTGAAAACGAAACGTTAGAAGCGAATAGAAACTTGGAAATTTCATGTTCAGGGTTCAGGTTGTCATCAGCAAATGCGGCTAGAGGAGCTCCATGGACGAAAAAAGATTGAGAAGAAGGAGAACGATTTAAATTGAGCTCTTCAATGTGTGGTAAGGGGGATATTGCTCTTTGAAAAAGAGAATGGTAGAGACTGGCCTCATTCTTCATCAGTTCATCTTCGGGATGGTGGACAATCAAAGTTTTGCCTTTAAGATTTTCAATAGCTTTTACGCTTTCAATCTTCCAGTTAAGCAAGGAGAGCCAAAAGGCAGCTAGCCAGGTAATTCCTGTAGACAATGTATCCTTCATGCAACTGCTAAGGAAATTAAATCTACGATCGATAAAATCGTTCAAAAAGTTTTTAACGACATATTCGATGTAATTAAATGACCTCTCATTGACATAGCGGCTTTCAAAGCCGGAATGGATTTCCTTCACATTGGAACTAACACCGCCGCCCAACGACCAACCATAGAAGTGAATAGCATTGGATGGGACGTGGAGTTTATCTCGGACAAACTGATAGATACTCTCTCCATCTAGAAAGAGATTTTTTTTTGAGTGGGGGGTTCCTTCGGATTCACCACAACCTCGATAATCAAAATAGACGAAATTATATGGAAATTCCTGGAGAGCAGCTTGTTCTAGTACCCAATCAAACGCCCCCTGTTTGCTGAGCATGGCGTTCGGTTGAAAAAAAATGACAGTTGGAGCTGTTTCCGAAGCGGCGACATTTTTAAAAAAGGTTCCACGGAGCTTAACGCTATCAGGAGTCATGACTTCAATCGGTCTAGAAGTGAAATTTTTATTCAAAAACCGATGCATCCCTATGTGTGTATTCCATTTTTCCTTAAATATGTTGCCAATATTTTTGACGCGTTCTTGGCTAATCTGAGCTGCGGGGAGGATCAGGCTCATGACGAGTTTATTCACACAAAAAAGAAAGCTTCGTGTGATTTTCTCAATAAATGTTTCGGCGAGATGTTTGTTATTTTCAAACCATTGAGCTTGAAAAGTGATAGGAGCGTTATGAGAAATAGATGTAGTCATATTGTTTTTGAACAAAAAAAATTTCTAAAATTATAACATTGAATCGATTTTTTTGTGAGAAAATTTGCTTGAAATTAGTTTTGAATTAAATTCTTGATTTCGGCGAGAGAAGAAAGAAGTTCTTTATTAGAAGTTTCGAGCTTTTTTGCAATTTGTCGAATACCTGTCATGACCGTCGAATGGTCGCGTCCAAAGATCTGGCCGATGCTTTGAAAGGGGAGTTTCAATTCTTGACGACAGAGGTACATCGCAATTTGGCGTGGAAGAGAGCATTCTTGGCTTTGAGACTTTCCCAAGAGGTCTTCGCTTCTGATGCCGTAAATAGTCGAGACTGCAGAGATAATTTTTTCCGAACAAAGAGCGGATCGCTGTTCTTGGAGGATGAGATCAGCAAGCATTGCTTCTGCTGCTTTCTTATCGACATTTTGTGAGTTTCTTTTATAACGGATATCTTTTTCAAGATGGCTGCGCAGGATCAAAGCTTCCAAAGCTCGATTTAAGGACTTACTGCTTGGGAAAACTTGGACCAAAAATTGG
>JASHXO010000146.1 GCA_030043495.1 Candidatus Rhabdochlamydia sp. | reverse complement strand
GAGCTATTCCCGCTGTGCCTCCTCGACGATATTCGGGAATCTGTTCGGAGATTTTGCCGCATTTTCGAAGTCCATATAACTTGGGGAGATATTAACATGCTGTAATCGCTCATTCGATAGAATGAGACTGCAAGCGTTTGCCGTTGAGAGCATTCCAGAGACTGGTATGGATCGATCCATCAGGGTTTTGCACCACGATGCAATGGACGGGCAAATAGATATCGGTCGTTTTGCGGACAGCAAACTCGTTGCCGAAGGCGGCCCGAGTGATTTTTTCGATTTGGGAAAGAGAGTAGCGGCTAGGGATGCGATCGGCATTGCGTTGGGGCTTGGTCACTAAACGTTCATCGAGTTTGGTTGCAGGAAGTATTTTAAGATTAGGATTTTCCAGATGAAGGCGGTAGCGATTGCCAGACTGTACAATTAATTTTTTATGCCGGCAGCTTTCGATCCAGCAATCCAATACATCGTTCTCGACATGCAGCGTTTTGACCAGAGCTTCTCGGTCGGCCGATCCGCCTTTGTAGGCCAAAGTATTGATAATCTTGAATTCATGCAAATCAGTGTTCGCATTGATGCAATCCCCAAAACCGTGCGTCTTTTCCCATTGCTTGGTATCGATGACCATCTCGCCATCGATTAAATCCCACAGGATGACTCCTTCTCTCGTCTTCTTGTCCGAAACAGCATACTTTACCTCGAGCAGAAGATAGGGATAAAATTTCATCGAAGGCTCGAGATATCGGTGGCGGTTGTCTTTGAGAAGACGCTTGCGATTGGCGTCCATGATTTGATTGGCTGTATAGCGAATTTCGAGAGTATTAAACGAGCCTGTGTTGAGAATTTCTTCGACCTTGTTTTTCACTTCGGGCTTAGTGGAAGCAAGCCACCATATTCCGTAACAAGCAGCACCTAAACTGAGCAAAACAAAAAGAATACGCATGCGAACGCAGCCTTAGAGACAGTTTCAAATCGATTGCCTTCATTTTGCTCTTTCCAAGCTTTTTTGGGAAGAAAACCGGTTTCTAACTTTTAAGAAAATAGCATTAGAGATAAAGTCAATAACATTTTGATCATATTTTTCACGTGAAAACCTTACGATTTATCATTATTTATCCAGTTGTTTGTTGTTTTGTCATTGCTGGCTGCAAAAAGAATGAGACGAAGCATTCTCAGCGCTGTATATACGACCATGCTGTTTTCGCTGAAGTTTCAACGAAGGCGGTGGGTGATGAACAACAATTTTCCCAATTTAAACAGAATCCTTTTTTCAATCTTATTTGGGAAAATCATCCTTATGAGGAAGGAGAACTCTGGCGGAGAAAAATTGATCACGAATATGCCTTCCTCAAAACACAGTTTGAGCAATTTCGCAAAATTGACCGAATCGGGTCACCAAGAACATATCATTTTGGTGATGCAGGGCTCTTCTCTCCTTCGACATTGCGTTTAGTCGCGATGGCTGGAGAATTGCGCGCGAAGTTAGACAGTTTTGAGCCATCGCACATTGTACAGATCGGGGCTGGGTGTGGAAGCCTGTGCAAAATTTTGAACGAGGTTTTTGGCTTCAAAAGTTACACGATAGTTGATCTTCCCGAACAACTTGTCTTGGCTAAAAAGTGCTTAGAGAAATTAGAAGTTAAAAATGTGAAGTTTTGCACACCGGAACAACTTTCGAAAGAAGCCATATATGATTTAGTGATTTCTGATATGAGTTTTTCTGAATTTGACCGTGCTTATCAAGAAATGTTTTTTGAAAGAATCCTCTGCCGTTCTATTTTTGGTTATATTTTAGGGCATGAGTTCCCAAAGCATTTTGGTGTCATCGCTATGAATGTGAACGAGATCAAAGAGCGCTTTGAAAAACTTGGGAATCTGAGCGAGTGGGAGTTACAAGGTCCATCGAGCAGTCGAGATTATTTTATTTATTGGAAAAAACAGGAAGGTTTTTAGAAGCTGTATACAAACAGCTTGAAAAATCAGGAATTTGACAAGAAGACTCCTGAATTTTTCCAACCCGATCGGCCCAACTGGATAATTTCAACGCGTTAAACACTTAGAGACGTTCTCTGAATTTGAATAACCTGCTTTTTGCGACTTTTTTCGCATCTTCTAACGCCGCTTCTTGCCCTACTTTATTTAAGTATGTGCTTCGAAGCAGCATTAAAACCTGCAAAAAAATTCATCAAAAATCAAGCTATGGTAATTTGTAAACATGCTCTTAAACGCGGTAGTTCGTTATTTGCATGCGAAACGGGTTTCAGAATCAATGTCCTGTCAAAAAAAGACTTTTCGGATTGTATCCTGAAAACTTTTCACATCAAAAAAAGGAGTCAAACGATAGCATGAGCTGGGTTCGCAAAACATTCATTTTTTTCTGCTTATTATCTTCCTTCGCACTCGCAGTTGAAAGCCATGAGGAATCACCTTATAAATTTAGAGGAGTGCATTTTCTTGCCAGTTATTGTGAATGCGACATGCAGGCTTTGAGCGATATAGAAAACCTTACCGCTGTAATGCATAGCGCTGTTGAGAAAAGCGGCGCGACGATTTTAGAAACTTCTAGCTGGGTATTTCCTCCCAATGGGTTGACAATGGTCTTTTTGCTTTCTGAAAGCCATGCCAGCATTCACACTTATCCGGAATATGGTGCCTGCTTTGTCGATTTATTTACTTGTGGAGAAAAATGTTCTGCTGAAAAATTTGAGGCGGAGATGCGCGCTTATTTGAAACCAAAAGTTGTTAATCAGCGCACCTTGATCCGCAATGAAGGAATTCAAAACAAAGAACCAGGATAACAAATGCTCTTCAAAGATCGGCGTGACGCAGGAAGGCAACTCGTCCCTCATTTGAGCAAATACAAAGATCAAAAAGATGTCATCGTTTTAGGTCTTGCAAGAGGCGGTGTGGTGACAGCTTTCGAAGTTGCCTCCGGCATTAACGTCCCGTTGAACGTTATTGTCGTTCGCAAAATTGGCGCACCCGGAAATGAAGAACTGGCTGTGGGAGCCATCGCGGAACATGGCGAGGGAGTTTTCAACGAACACCTGATCGGCATTCTCGATGTGTCGCAAGATTATTTGCAAAAAGAAATTGAACGTCAGAAGAAAATTCTTAAGGAACGTCTGGATCAATATCGAGGAAACGCGCCGACCCCTAGCTTAAAAGACAAAACGGTGGTCTTGGTCGATGATGGGATCGCTACCGGAGCGAGTATGCGCATCGCTATTAAATCTGTTCGCGATGCTGGTGCTAAAAAAATCGTTTTAGCTGTTCCCGTAGCCGCACCCGATTCTCTTCGCAAGATAGAAGAGGAAGTTGATGAGGTTGTCTGCCTTTCTTCGCCTGTCTTCTTTGAAGCTGTTGGAGCGTTTTACAAAGCGTTCGAACAAACATCCGATGAAGAAGTCATTCATCTTCTTGCAAGCAGCAAGCGAGCGTAGGATTACAACAATGCTATTCTTCCCAATGATAGTTTTTGGGATTGAAGGCTTGTGCTGAATAGAGCTCTTTGAAGGCTTTTTGGAATTCTTTATCGTTCAGTCGCACCGTGGCCTTTCCCCCGTATTCAGCTCGCAATGCAGAGGGAATAATCACTCCTCTGATAGTCATTTCTTTTTCGAGGATGCGGTCATGGATAATCGTTTTTTCCCCTTTATATTCCGCAAC
>JASHXO010000145.1 GCA_030043495.1 Candidatus Rhabdochlamydia sp. | reverse complement strand
TGGAAATTGGAAGGCGCTGTTCTCACATCAATTGCGCTTTGTCATGATCATTGGCTTTTGTTTAAGCGTCTTTCAACAGATCACTGGCGTCAATACAGTGATTTTTTTCGCTCCTAAAATTTTTCAAAGCGCAGGTGTCGCTTCGGCTACGGGAGCCATTTTAGCTACGATTGGCGTCGGGATCATCAATGTGATCGCCACATTTTTTTCCACCTGGATTCTCGATAAAGTTGGACGCCGCATCTTACTTTTGATTGGAATCGGCGGTATGACATTATGCTTAGCCTTGCTATCATTTGCTTATTTCATCGGCGCCGAAAGGATCGACATTATCGCCTTTATCAGCTTGATTGGATACATCGCTTGTTTTGCCATAGGTATTGGACCGGTCACATGGGTCGTCTTATCCGAAATTTATCCCCTTAAAGTCCGTGGCAAAGCCATGACCGTTGCGGCTTTTGGAAACTGGGTTTTCAACTATCTCGTTTCTTTGACTTTTCTCAATTTCATTGGGAAAATGGGGCCTGATGGTACTTTTCTGATGTATGCCCTGATCAGTGCTATCGCCTTTTGGTTCATCTATCGTTACATCCCTGAAACCAAGGGTAAAACCTTAGAAGAAATCGAAACATTGCTTATTCGTTAATCAATAGGGGATCTCTTTGCGAAGGCATTCAAAAACTTGTACTCTTTTGTAAACTTACCTTAAACTGGTTTTTTTTACGTTTGGAGGTGCCCTTATGTCTTATTCGAATATTGAAAAACAACTCGGTGCAAAAGCAAAAGACCTACTGACCCATGTCTGCAAAACTATCCCCAAAGAAAAATTACACATTCCGGGGCCTGATTGGGTCGATCGGGTATTTGGACCATCGGATCGCAATCCGCGCGTTCTGCGAAGCTTACAGGCGATGTTCAATCACGGCCGCCTTGCCGGAACCGGCTACCTTTCTATTTTGCCCGTCGATCAAGGGATCGAACATTCTGCTGGCGCATCTTTTGCTGCCAATTCTGAATATTTCGATCCCGAGAATATCGTCAAATTGGCGATCGAAGGAGGCTGCAATGCTGTTGCTTCGACGCTTGGGGTGCTTGGGATTGTCGCACGCAAGTACGCGCATAAGATTCCTTTTTTGGTGAAGATCAATCATAATGAATTGCTCAGCTATCCAAATAAATACGATCAGACGATTTTTGCCGTGACACGTCAGGCCTACGATATGGGGGCTGTCGCTGTGGGGGCGACAATTTATTTCGGCTCGCCTGAAAGCCGGCGTCAAATCACTGAAATCAGCCATGCCTTTGCCCATGCACATGAACTGGGGATGGCAACGGTCCTATGGTGCTATCTTCGCAACTCTGCTTTCAAAACTCCGACGGCAGATTATCATGAAGCGGCCGATTTGACAGGCCAAGCAAATCATTTAGGGGCTACAATTGGTGCAGACATTGTCAAACAAAAACTCCCTGAAACCAACGGCGGCTTTAAAGCCCTGAATTTCGGCAAGCAGACCGAAAAGATGTACACGCAGCTGTGTAGTGACCATCCGATCGATCTTTGCCGCTATCAGGTGATCAATGACTACATGGGCCGCGTCGGCTTGATCAATTCGGGCGGACCTTCAGGAGAAAATGACCTTGGCCAAGCGGTGATGACAGCTGTGATCAACAAACGCGCTGGCGGAATGGGCTTGATCTCCGGGCGCAAGGCTTTCCAAAAGCCGATGAGAGATGGTGTTGAGCTATTGAATGCGATCCAGGATGTCTATCTTTGTAAAGAAGTGACTGTGGCATGAGACGGTTGCTCCTGCCGCTTTCGTTTTGTTTGATCTCGACTATTGTTCCCTTGAATGCGGAAAAGATTATTCAATGCGTTACTAATTTCCCCATCGATGATGTCATGTACACGCAATTCCTAAAGCAATATGGCCATGATGCAAAAGTCGTCGTTGTCAATATTAAGGAATACGGGGCAGTTTTACAAAAAAAGAAAGGATTTTTCAATAAGCTCAAGCGTAAATTGGACTTTAGCAAGATCAAGCTTCCCGAAGATGTGGAGAAAATCGTTTTTTTCAACATCACTCCAAAGGTGGCACGCAAATACGACCTGTCTAAATTTCCTCGCGAGAAGCTTGTCTTGTTTATGTGGGAACCCAAAACTGTCCTCCGCAGGATGTATCTTCCGCGAATACGTCAATGCTTTGCCCGGGTCTACACTTGGAACGATTCTCTGGTCGATGGAAAAACACACTTCAAATTCCATTATCCTGTTTTGACATCAATGATCGACGATGTTGTTGCTTTTGAAGAAAAAAAACTGTGCACCCTTGTCGCATCCGATCTAAAAAGCACTTATGAAAATGAACTCTACACTGCACGTAAAGAAGCCATTCGTTTCTTTGAGCAGGTTGAGGAAGAGGGCTTTGAATTTTATGGTCGGCGTTGGAATTCTGCGGAATACAAAAGTTATCGAGGAACAACGGGCGATAAAATCGGAACGATCAAGAGCTATCGCTTTAACATCTGTTATGAAAATACAAAAGATACCCCTGGCTACATCACAGAAAAGATCTTCGATTGTTTTGCGGCGGGGACTATTCCTATCTATTGGGGAGCAAGCAATGTTGATGAATACATCCCTAAAGATTGTTTTATCGACCGCACCACATTTAGCAGCATGGAAGAACTCTATGCTTTTATGAGAGCGATGTCAAAAGAAGAATACGAAGGATATTTGGCCCGAATTCGGGCCTTTCTCGAAAGCGACGACGCAAAAAAATTCTCTTTC
>JASHXO010000144.1 GCA_030043495.1 Candidatus Rhabdochlamydia sp. | reverse complement strand
ATCAAATGTGTAAGCTTTTCTAAATGACATTGTTAATACCTCTTTAAAAGGTCGAATATACCATATAGGACGTTTTAATTAAAAATTATTGATGGGCAATTCCATTCGTGTGAGAGCATGTTTACAGAGCACTAGGGTAATTTGTAAACATGCTCTGAGAGAGATTGGAATTTTGTGGTTTTTTCTAAACGTTTTTATGGTATTTTAAAGACATGATCACAGTGACCATTCTCACTAAAAACTGTCAGGACACGCTCGAAGCCACCATAGCTTCGCTTCAAAAATTTCCTGAAGTACTCATCTTTGATTCCGGATCCACTGATTCCACTCTTCAGATCGCCTCTCAATTTCCTAATGTCAAAATCATCTATGGGGTCTTTACTGGCTTTGGCCCAGCCCATAACGCTGCCTCCTCACACGCTGCCCATGACTGGATCCTGTCCGTCGATAGCGATGAAATTTTGACACAAGAGCTTGTCGAGGAGATCTTTCGTTTGGACCTCAAGGCGGACCAAGTTTACCAGATCGACCGTAAAAATTATTTTAATGGAAAATGGGTTCGCTGGTGCGGCGGCTGGCACCCCGACCCTGTCGTACGCCTATACAATAGGCAGACGACCCGCTTTACAGATGATTCAGTCCACGAAAAAGTGATCGTGGGAAATCTCCAGATCGTTCTGCTGGCTTCTTCCCTGCTGCATACTCCTTATCGCTGTATGGAAGATTTTTTGACCAAAATGCAGATGTATTCTTCCCTCTTTGCCAAGCAAAACAAAGGGAAAAAACATTCTTCTATGGGTAAGGCAATCCTTCACGGCTGGTTTGCTTTTATTAAAAGTTATCTGCTCAAAAAGGGCTTTTTGGGTGGAAGAGAAGGATTTATCATTTCGATTTACAATGCCCATACAGCCTTTTACAAATATTTGAAGTTAATGGAAGTTAACAAAAAATAATCGCCGTAAACTTCTTAATATAATTATACTAAATTCTAGATTTACAATATTAATTTGACCTTTTAATTTAAAGGTAATAATTTTGTATACAAGGACCAATTGAGGAACATTATGCCCAAAGTCATCGGTATTGATTTAGGTACTTCAAATTCGGCAGCGGCATTTATGGAAGGAGGAAGGCCGGTAATTATCCCCTCTGCAGAAGGCGCTGGGGTAGCTTCCGGAAAAGCGTTTCCGTCCTACGTCGCTTTTACCAAAGACGACCAACGTCTTGTTGGAGAACCCGCCCGAAGACAGGCCGCGATCAATCCCGAAGGAACGATCATGGCAGCCAAACGTAAAATGGGGACAGATTATAAATTCAAAATCTTTGGCAAAGAATACACTCCGCAACAAATTTCTGCGTTTATTCTCCAGAAAATTAAAGAGGATGCTGAAGCTTTCTTAGGGGACAAAGTTGAAGAAGCTGTCATTACCTGCCCTGCTTATTTTGACGATAACCAACGCACCGCCACTAAAGATGCTGGCGAAATCGCCGGTTTTAAAGTCTTGCGCATCATTAATGAGCCGACTGCCGCTTGCCTCGCTTACGGTCTGGAAAAGACAGGCAAGGAATTAAAAATTCTCGTCTTTGATTTTGGAGGCGGAACGCTGGATGTCACGATTATGGAAATGTGGAAAGAGGGCGGCTTTAAAGTAATGGCGACAAGCGGAGATACTCAGCTTGGCGGCACAGATATGGACAAGGTCATCATCGAACACATCATCAGCGAATTCCAAAAAAATACCGGAATCGACCTGAGAAAAGACAGACTGGCAATGCAAAGGATCCAAGAAGCTGCTGAAAAAGCCAAGGTAGAGCTGTCCAGCACCCTGACAACAGATATCAACCTTCCTTTTATTTCAGCCGATGCCGAAGGTGCAAAACATCTTTCGATGAGCATAAACCGTGCAAAATTAGAAGAGCTCGTCCGCCCCATCATCGAACGCTGCCGTAAGCCTTTAGAGCAAGCGATCAAAGATGCTGCAGAAGCATTTAAGAAAGAAGGAATGGAATTCTCAGCTAAAGATATCGATAAGATCATCATGGTCGGCGGGCCAACCCGGATGCCCATCTTGCAAAAATTCGTAGAGGATTATTTGGGCAAAAAGATCGAACGCGGCATCGATCCCATGGAATGCGTTGCCATGGGGGCATCGATCCAAGCCGCCATCATCAAAGGCGAAATTAAAGAAGTGCTCCTTCTCGACGTCACTCCTCTTTCCCTCGGCATTGAGACCCTTGGTGGCGTAGACACCAAGCTCATCGATAGGAACACGACTATCCCTACGCGCAAAACCGAGATTTTTTCGACAGCTTCTGACAACCAGACTGCTGTGACGATCCGCGTTCTCCAAGGCGAGCGGGCTATGGCGAGCGACAACGTAGAACTCGGCAGGTTCGATCTTGTGGGCATTCCGCCTGCAGCGCGCGGGATTCCACAAATCGAAGTCACTTTCGACATCGATGCCAATGGGATTGTCCATGTGTCAGCTAAAGACTTAGCGACAGGAAAACAGCAATCGATTCAAATCACCGCCCCGGAAAAACTTTCTAAAAATGAAATCGACAAAATGGTCTCAGAAGCTGAAAAATTTGCAGCTGCCGATGCTAAACGCAAAGAAGAAATCGAGGCGACCAATCAAGCTGACGCCCTCGTTTATGCTACAGAAAAGTCTTTGAAAGACTATGGCGATAAAGTCAGCCAAACCGAACACGCAGAAATTGAAACGAAGATCAACGATCTTAAAACAGCGATTAAAGATAAAAACGTTGTCCGGATCAAAAAAGCAATAGAAGAACTCAATACCGCATCCCATAAACTGGCTGAGGAGATCTATCGTTATGCGCAAGAAAAACAACAACGAGAATCTGTACCTCCCAAATTTAAAGAAGACGAAGGTGAGGACCGCAGAAAGCAAGCCTAAAATGGCTAAAGAATAATTTTAGGATCATATTTAGAAGCTGTACTAAAACCTGCTTTTCGCGCCTTTTTTGCCGCTTCGAAACACATACTTAAGTAGAGTAGGGCAAGAAGCGGCGTTAGAAGATGCGAAAAAAGGCGCGAAAAGCGAACTATGGTAATTTGTAAACATACTCTTAGAGGATTGGAGTAAATCATGCCCACTAAGCGGGATTATTACGAAATTCTCGGTGTCCTCAAAAACGCTAAGCTTGAACAGATCCGAAAAGCTTATCGCGAAGCCGCTTTAAGATACCATCCTGATCGTGTTCCTGAAGCAGAGAAAAAATCTGCTGAGGAGAAATTTAAAGAGATTTCTGAAGCTTACGCTGTCCTTTCCGACTCCAAAAAAAGGGCCTTGTACGATCAACGTGGCCATTCGGGAATCGACCAAAAATATACCTACGAAGATATTTTTAAAGGCACTGATTTTAGCAGCATCTTTCAGGATCTTTCCGAATTTGGCTTTGGAGACAACCTTTTCGATCAAATTTTTGGTGATTTTGGCTTTGATCTTTCAGGAAGGCACAAGAAGGTGCGTTCGCACGCCCGTGATCTGCAAATCAGCTTAGATATTACCTTGGAAGAAGCCGCACACGGCTGCGAAAAAAAAATCTCCATTCCTCGTCATGATCCTTGCCCAGTATGCGAGGGCACCGGCGCTAAGTCCGATAGTAAAGCAATTCCTTGTCCACATTGTAACGGGAAAGGACAAGTCGTCTCAAAACAAAGATTCATGCAAGTCATTCAAACATGTCCTGAATGCCAAGGGGCTGGAAAGATTATAGAAACCCCCTGCCTTCAATGCCACGGAGAAGGCAGAATAAGAGTTACTCGCCGCATGAATGTAAAAATACCGCCCGGGGTCGATACGGGGTCGCAACTGCGAATCCATGGCGAAGGTGAAGGTGGTCAAGGCGATCTTTATGTTGTGATCGAAGTTAAGCTTCATCCCCTGTATAAAAGAAAAGGAGATGATTTATACACGCACGTCACAATTCCCCTTTCCACTGCTGTGTTGGGAGGAGAAATCTTAGTCCCGACCCTTTTCAAGAACGTCACTATGAAAGTTCCCCCAGGGACACAAAATGGGGCGAAATTTAGATTAAGAGGCAAAGGAATGCCCATCCTTCATCAACACATCTACGGAAATGAATACGTGATAGTTGATGTGGAAATTCCTATCCACCTCACTTCTGAACAGCGAAAATTAATGGAAGAGTTCGCCAAAGCCTCAAGAAATGCTGCTTAAATTTGCGCTAACAGGAGAATCTCTGCCTATTGAGCTCTCCTAAATTATGGCAAAAAGACTAGTGCTCTGTAAACTTAATTTTTGCGGTTTCAGAGTTTATACTAATTGAAAGAAATAAAATTACACCCTTGCCATGCTCTAAGTCATTTCATTGACTTCAAGAGCATGGCAAGGGTGTAATTTTATTTCTTTCAATTAGTATTACCCACAATTTAACTCTTTAATATTCAATGTATAATTTTTCGTAAACCTTCGTTTGTTGATTAAAAATTTTACTTTATAGTATTAAAAACATAAAAATACTATTAATTTTATTTAATTAAAATCTATTTTTGTTATAATAAATATTGTTATATTAAAAATATAGTGAATTTTATGACAAGCATTAACATATTAAAAAGTGAAATTACTTATTTCGAAAAATTAGTATTAGATAAAGTCGTTTATCAGGAATTTTCCGTTGACCAGGAAAAGTCACAAGACAGTCACTCAGAAAGTACGCAAACCAATGATAGCTTATCAGGGTTTTTTGAGAAACTAAACCAAGAAGATGTTTTGGTTTCTAATTCTCGCAAATCGGAAAGAAAAAAAAGAGTTTATTCTCAGATTGATTCTTTACAGGCAAACGCAAATAATCAAATTTACAAAGCACATAAATTGGAAGAAAAAAATGAAAATGAACGAGAAGACGGAGAGGTTTCTCTAGATGAGGATCTGTGCAGTGAAGACAGTGATTTTGAGCCCATATTCGAGGATGCACAACAGCGTTTAAAACTGTTAGATGAGCTAATAAACGAACTAGCAAAATCCGATAAAGGCAATGATTGTTCAGATTTATCATCTCCTAATAGAGCCCCAGTTGTTTACAGTATAGCTAATACTCAAACAATCTCGGTCGCAGAGAATCAGAACGAAATAGTTTTAACAGCAACTCTAAACAGTCATCGGATTGTAGAAGATATCACTGCAGATCTCCGCAAGAATCTGAGCATTGCGAGAAAAATTATTCAAGTCGTGCATAAAGCAATCCCTTTTTCTGACAATTACGTTCAAAGATCTACAATTTTTACAAATAAAAAAATCGACAGTTCTCTGAGTGCCTCGCTTCGCAATGTGTTAGAGTTTTCTTTGTTAATGCGGAGAGCTAATATGAAACATTTGGTTCATTCGTCAGATGAACTTATCGAAAAGATTATCGACAGTAAAATTGGAAATTGTTACGAATTAAGCCGTGTTGGCCAGTGGCTCGGAAAAAAAATAAATGCATCTATTGAAATAGTCGATATTGATGGTGGGAATCATGCCGTTCTTATTCTTGGGCGCGATCAAACATCGAAATTAGAAAATTTTGATGATTGGGGATCCAATGCAGCTGTCTGTGATATATGGTCGGGAGCCTATTATCCCGCGTTTAAGCTCAGAGAACATCTCATGGATTTAAAAGGCGTTGTTGAAATGAATGGCACTCAATATACATGCGTGAAAAAATTTGACCCTTCTTATCAGACACTGAAACAAATCTCAGATGTATGTTGTAGTCTTAAAGACGATCTCTGATTTTATCCACGGTTCCATGCTGACGAAGTCATGTTCCACCCGGCTGGTTCATTGAAATTGTCGTTTCTGCCGCGCTCGTTGTGCTCGCCATCCGAACACAGCGTTCTCTGTTTTGTTCAAAACCCAGCCTGATACTTACTTTTGCAGTTCTGGGAGTGACTATTTCTCCTGCTCCCTTGTACTTCCTTTTTCAAAAATTAAGTTTACAGAGCACTAG
>JASHXO010000143.1 GCA_030043495.1 Candidatus Rhabdochlamydia sp. | reverse complement strand
CTAGTGCTCTGTAAACTTAATTTTTGCAGTTTGGGCTAACGTGAAAGCTCCCGCGGTTAAGCGATCGTAAAGCGCGCTGTATTAATTCAATACAGCTAGCTTTACGATCGTTTAACCCCGGGGCTTTGACGTAGCCGAAACCGCAAAAATTAAGTTTACAGAGCACTAGATTTTAAGGCAGAATTTGGAGGCAGGTTCTTTAATATTGAATCGACCTATGTTCATGGACCAGATTTTAAGACTCAAGAATACGCATTCACTACAAAGTTAGATAAAATTTCACCGATTTATAAGATTTGCCCTGACAAATTGATTCAATTATTTGAAAGAACTTATTCAAATAAGAGGAATCAGATCCTGCGCCATCAAGGTACAGCTTTCGATTCATTGATTTTTATGATTACTGATCTAGAAGAAACCTACGAGCCTTGGTTGGATCATGCTAAAATTCAAGGAGTACATCCAATTCTCAAGCTCATCTTATCTTGGGAAATCCCCGTAGTCATTTTTGGATGCGGTTCCGTATATGAGCCACTTCCTAATTCTTTGGGTGGAATCTTTGGATCATTGCACTCCTTTGATTGGCCAGCGTTTGTAAATCGTTGTTCAAATCCGCTTTAAAATATAATCGGTTTGCTGATCATGTCTTGAAAGGCGATTGAGACTTCTGCTTTCGCTTGCAACGATTGCAGTCTTTCCGTGATGGTCTTTAGTGCCAATTCCGGCGCGTTACATTCACTGGATAAATGCGCAAGATGAATATGTTTTAAATCCTTGTGATGAACAAGCTCAATCAATTTTGCACATTCCCCATTCGCAAGATGTCCTTGGCGACTTAAAACACGCTGTTTGTAAATTTTGGGCCGCGCAGAGGCATGGACCATAGAAGGTTCGTGATTTGCTTCGACATATAAATAATCGCAGCCTTGTAACTGTCCGGATACAAGGGTTGTCACAAATCCGAGGTCTGTGCAAAAACCGAGTTTCAATCCGCCGGTTTGAATCGTGAAAGCCACCGGATCCACGGCATCGTGCTGAACGCTAAAAGGATGTACTTCCAGGTCGCCAAATTCAAATGTCTCACCTGTTGAGAAAATTTTGAACTTGGGACATTCGTCCAAAATCGCATAAATTGCTTTGGCGGTTTCGCTATTTGCAAATACGGGGATTCCCATTCTGCAGCTTAAAATATCAAGAGCCTGCATATGATCGGTGTGTTCGTGAGTAATCAATACAGCATCGATCTCTTCTAAAGCCACCCCAATTATTTTAAGACGTTCGCGAATCAGTTTAGCGCTAATTCCAGCATCGATCAAAATTTTTGTCGTCGGCGTACCCAAGTAAATGCAATTCCCTTTAGAACCCGAAGCTAGCGGACAAAATCCATTCATGAAAATGCTCAAATTGTTAGTGCTTTCTTTTATCAGTAAGTGGGATTCTTCTCAACAATTCGCTCGCGCCTTGTGTTTGCACAAAGCTCGTTCGCTCCAGACAAAAAATTGCCCAATCTTTAAATGCCATCGATGGAATTACTCTGTTAGGATTTGCTGCGTTTGGTCTGATTCGCGCATTTTTTTAGATTGCGAATCACAAGGTTATATGTTAATTCCTATTTTTGAAACAGAAAGTGAACCTATGTTTAGATCCCCACAGAACTATCGTACTTTCCTAACTCTTTTGATGACTTACACCCTTGACTTAGTGGGGTACTCCATCGTCTTCCCTGTTTTAGCCCCGCTTCTTCTTAACCCGCATTTACATTACTTTACTCCCAATGCCACAGAATCCCTTAGAACGACTATGCTCGGAGTTCTGTTCGCCGTTTTCGGCATCAGTCAGTTCTTTGGAGCTCCTGTAGCAGGTGCACTTGCAGATCATTACGGCAGATACAAAATATTTCTGTGGAGCATCGGAATTAGCGTCATTGGCTACGCCGTGATGGCTTGGGGTGTCTATATCCAAGATCTAAGTTGGCTCTTTGTCGGCCGGATTCTTACAGGCTTCTGCTCTGGAAATTTCGCTTTAGCGCAATCGGCAACCGCAGACCTCACCGATGTTCACCACCGCAGCAAGGCTTTTGGAATTCTCCTCGGCGTAGGTGGACTGGGATTTGTCGCAGGACCCTGGATTGGCGGCAAACTTGCCAATCCTGATTGGCTGTCAGGTTCGGGCGCATTTATTTTTGCTGCTGTTGCAGCTTTGATCAATTTGTTAATCGTCTTTTTCTTTTTCGTAGAAACATACAAATCAAAAGCAAAACATGTTGAGATTAGCTTGCTCAATACGTTCAGAGATATTCGTCTTGTTTTTCATGAAAAAACCTTACGGATCATTCTTTTGACTTATCTTCTTTTTGCCATAGGCTGGGGTCTATTTCTGATTTTTTCCCCTACATTTCTTGTTCAGAAATTTGCTTTAGGATCGGATAAGATCGGTGATTTTTTTGCCTATATGGCTCTGATCTGGTTTTTTTGTTCCATGTTCCTGAATAAGGAGCTTGCAGGCAAATTCTCAGCCCGCAGTCTAATTTTGTCAGGAACAGTGATTGCCACTGTGGGCATTGTACTTTTTTTATCACCGGGACATTTATGGCCCTACTGGTTTATTATCCCTGTGGCCTTATTGGGAGGAGCACTCTGTTGGGTAAACCTTGGGGCAATCATTTCCATTAGGGCTTCAGAAGCTATGCAGGGTAGAGCTTTAGGTGTCAGTGGATCAATGTGGTCGATCGGTCAGATTGTCGCACCTTTGCTTGCAGGACCGCTTGCGGGATGGAATATTTACTCCCCGCTGTTACTCGGTGCTGTGATTATCCTTCTTTCTTTCATTTACTTCTTTATTCGTTACCAAGAAAAGTAAGCAATTTTTTAAAAAGTATGATCACAACAAGAGTTTTAATATTCATTTAATAGCAATCCTCATGCTATAATTAAAACCAGTTTTATTATAATCTGAAAAATCTATAGCTTTTCATACTTGCAGAGCACTAGTAGCATTGATTGTTTTTTAAGTAATCATCATGAAAACACTTCGCATACATCATTCGTTTAAAATATCGAAATAAAAAATTTAACCATTTGTTTTCTCAAAAACAAAACAATTTTTTGACAAAATACAGAAAAACTGTTTTAAACATTTAATATAGGTTCTTATTTTTAAGAATCTCAAATTAATAAAATTGATAATAAGAAAGAAAAAGAAATGAAGGAGATGAAAACTATGATTAGATCAGGCGAAGAAATATTGGCAGATATCGATGGCACGCTCGACCAACTCATCGAGAATGCCGATGTGCTTAAAAGGATCTCTCTAACCACATTATATACAAGCGAGGTCGAAGCTCTGCAAAAAACACAGGAAAGTTTGCTCGCGCGCCTTGTTCATATGAACGATCTTTTAAAAAGTCACAAAAAACCGGAAGAAGATCAAGAGCCGTTTGAAAGTATTGAGAAGAAGATCTTGCGGTTCGGCAAATTAAACGCGCAGATCATCAACCATGCTGCAGCTAAAATCAAACGCACGAAAAAAAGCCGACAGCCGCGTGTCCGGCTGCATCGCAGAAAAGTTAAAGTCTGTCTCTAAAAACTGACGAGATCGCGGATCCCTTTTTCTAAATCCTTGAGCTGAGGCAGCACCTCATCCTCGAGATCTTTACAATACGGAACCGGGCAATCTTTTCCCGTCACACGCATCACCGGCGCATCCAAATATTGAAAGGCCTCTTCCACAATTCGCGCAGAGATTTCCGCGCCGAAACCGCAATTCCGCGACGCTTCATGTGTGACAAGGAGTTTTCCCGTCTTACGGACCGATTGCAAAACTGTCTGTAAATCAAACGGCACGATGGTGCGAAGATCGATCACTTCTACAGAAATTCCCTCTTTGGCAAGCATTTCTGCCACTTGTGAAGCCATGAAGACCATCATTCCCCAGCAAACAACGCTGATGTCATCGCCACTGCGAATGATTTTGGCTTTTCCGAAAGGCTGCAATTCATTTTCTTTCGGCTCTTTTCGGGCGCAAAAGACGCGTTGGCGGTAAAGAGCTTTGTGTTCAAGGAAGATGACAGGATTTGGATCGCGGATGGCCGCTTTAAGGAGGCGTTTGGCATCTGCAGCATTGCTTGGAATAACGACTTTGAGACCTGGGGCATGGGCTAAAAAAGCTTCGATGCTTTGCGAATGGTAAGGGCCGCCTTGGATATAACCGCCATAGGGCATGCGA
>JASHXO010000142.1 GCA_030043495.1 Candidatus Rhabdochlamydia sp. | reverse complement strand
CTAGTGCTCTGTAAACTTAATTTTTGCGGTTTCGGCTACGTCAAAGCCCCGGGGTTAAACGATCGTAAAGCTAGCTGTATTGAATTAATACAGCTAGCTTTACGATCGCTTAACCGTGGGAGCTTTCACGTTAGCCCAAACTGCAAAAACTAAGTTTACAGAGCACTAGATTAAGGGATGATTTAAAAAGCATCAAAAATCAAACCATTTTAATTCAACAACACACTCTTAATCGCAGAGAAAAAAATGAGGTTTTTGAGAAGGGTTAACTTTTTGATAGTCGTTTTTAAAGTCTTTTAAGATAGCTCTTAAGTTTTTGATGATTTTATCATTGCATTCATTTTCATCACAAAATGCCGAGACATATCTTGTTTTGTGCCAGGCGGTCCCACGGAAATGCTCTTCATCGGTGTCGCATTCTCCCCGTATGACTTTGACTTGGATTTCATGAATAGGAAGTGGTGTGAAATTCCATCTTTCCCCAAAAACATTATCAAGAGTTTCAAAATTTGGAAAAGCACGCACAAACATCAAAGTCTGTCGAGGGGTATACTTTTCCATGAGTTGCTCCTTCGTCAATAAAGAATCGTCGGTGGAGTACACGATGCCCATTTCCTGGAGATTTTTGGTCAGTTCTCCTTCTAAGCGCTCTTGAAAGGACTCATCAAAAGTACATATTCCACAAGAAACGACAAACGTCTCGGCTTCTTTTAGTTTTTCAGCTTTAGAAAAACATGGCTCCTCTTCTTCTAAATCGACAGCAAATAACGACATTTGAAGTGCTATCGTAGTTATCCACAAGTAAAAAATGCGCATAATTTCCTCCGAATGGTGTTTTTTTACTTAATAAGGCCCTCTTTTTTCCATTGTTCTATCTTCTCCACCATGGGTTGGACACAAACTAGCCAATAATCTTTATAGCAACAGTTGATGTAGCAGTTCTGCTTGCATTCTTCATAAAGTGCGTTAATCTCTTGGATCATTGTGTTTTGCTTAGACTTATTCTCAACTTTGTATGCTTTGCCAATCATGTATTTTTGCGTATTCCCGACAGTATCTAAACACTCCTGAAGACCATCAATGTTTGGCGCATCTCTGTCCTTTTCTTTATTTTTTTTCTTACAAGGCAAAGTTTCGTGGTCATCATGTTCAGAAAAATCATTGAAAAATAGTAATTGGCTTATCGAATCAATATCATTGATGGCTTCTTTTTCTTGTCCTAAAAATGTATAGGCCCACATCCTTCCCCATAATGCCTGACAAAACATTTTTCGATAAGCAGAAGATAAATCTGTTTTAGAGTTAATTACATAGGTATAATTATTGATGGCAGATTCGAATTCATCTGCGATTAATAATAAGTTGCCTCTTTCGACGTACAAATGAATCGATTCACCTCCAGCGCAGAAATTATGTTCAATTTGGTCGGATAGAGATTGAAATTCTTCGATGAATTTTTGTTTATCTAAATCAAAGGACAGTTGTTTTGATGAAACTGAATGAATTACTCCGATAAGCGCCAGCAAGAAAAATGTCTTCAAAGGGATGAGAAGAACTTGAAAGTTCATGTTTATATTCTCCTTTTGCGAAAAGAAAGACCAAAGTTAGAATCTCAAAATTTAGGAGTCAAGCAAAAAGTGTAAATTAAAACTTTTTAATCACTTCGATATAATCTCTAATTTCTTCGGGGCAATCGCATTAAAATTTCTCTATGTGGAGAAACAAAAGGCGCTAACTTTGACTCCATTAATTGTCATGGCCAGAACTTCTTCCTATAGAGGAATGCGATTGCCCTGTAATTTCTTGAGCCATCCTTGACATAAAGTGCCTTCGATTTGGCAAGCTGAGGCAATGATTTTCTCATCAATGTCTAGAGAAGTGATCTGGGCTTGCATTTCTTCCAAGTGACCCTTTTCATCCAGGAGAATGGATCGCACCGAGACAGGAGATTTCCATTGGTTTAAAAGATCCTGATAAAGCGGATAGACTTCCGATGCACGCAGCTCGATGGCATAGGTAACAAGAAAATATACAGCCTGTTGTGAACAAGAGAGATCGACTAGGCGATGGATTTTCGCTTCCAAACGATTGAGGTAACGCAAGGTGTCGACGCCTCCCCATATTGCATTCAAGTGATAAGACGGAAGAAAGAAACCCAATCTAGTTGTGATCTGCTGCTTGAGATAAAAAGCATGGCGGAATTCCTCTGCAGCATGTTTGAGCATCTGTTTAGAGACATTTTGAGGATGCTCGCTGCGGGCGATTTTGCGGGCGCCGCAATTTTCCAGATAGGAAAGCGTGTTAAGCCATTTGGCATGCGAAAGGGGATCAGAAAGATAGTCTGATAAAATTGCTTGAAAATGCTTGCTTAAAGAATGAAAATATTTCATCGATGGTTCTCGATTGTTATGGTCAGATGATTGTAAATCTGCTCCAGTTCCTCTGGAGTAATGCAATAGGGCGGGATGATGTGTACAATATTGCCAAAAGGTCTGATCAAAAGTTTTTGGTCGAGGAAATATTCATAAAGACGATCTTTGACAGAGCTGAAATATCCCGGAGCGCCTGAACTCTTGTATTCGAGAATAAGAATCGTTCCCAATAACTCGCAGCGTACCAATGCGGGATGGGATTGGAATTTCTGGCAAAATTTGCGGTGACAGCTCTCGATCATCTTCCTTTGCTCTTGACTAGTTTCATTCAGCAGCAGTTCAAGACTGGCTAGCGCTGTAGCACAAGCAAGGGGATTGGCGGTATATGAGTGCCCGTGCAGAAAAGCTTTTGAAAGCGAGGGAGAAAGAAAAGCATTATAAATCTCTTGTTTGCACAACGTCGCGCCCAGCGGTAAAAAACCTCCAGTAATGCCTTTGGACAAACAGAGGATATCAGGCTTTTGCTCCAATGCATCGCAGGCAAAGAGGGGACCCGTTCTGCCAAAGCCAGTCATCACTTCATCAGCAATGGTGATCACGTCTTTCTCTTTGCAAAGTTTGATAGCTGAATCCAAAGCCTGCTTGGAATAAATCTTCATTCCGCCAGGTCCTAAAATCAGCGGCTCAAAGATAAAAGCCGCAATTTGACCGGTGTTGAGGATGTTTTGCAGAGCATTCAAAAACTGTTCTTCTCTGCCCATAAACGGAGGATCGATAGATTCGACGGGGAAAAGATGGTCCCAAAAAGGCTGGTTGAAATGATTTTTTCCTGAGGCAGACATCGCTCCGAATGTCTCACCGTGATAACCCTCCTTCAATGAAAGAAATTTAATTCTTTTCTCGCCGCGATTATACCAGTATTGCAGGGCCATTTTTAAGGCCGTTTCGATTGCAGTTGAGCCATTGTCAGAATAGAAAATTTTGTCCATTCCTGCGAGAGATGTCAATTTTTCTCCCAATTCAATCGCTGGAAGATGCGTAAAGCCGGCAAACATCACGTGTTCCAGATCTTCTGCTTGGGCTGCGATTTTAGTCGCGATATAGGGGTGTGCATGTCCATGCAGATTGACCCACCAAGAGGAGATGGCATCGAGATACGCCGTCCCATCTTGAGCATAAAGATAGGCGCCTTTGGCCTTAACAATGGGAATAGCCAATCTTGAGTTCAGCATTTGCGTGAAGGGATGCCAGATCACTTTCTGATCGCGTTCCGAAAGATTTTTTGTCCCATCCAGAGGCTTGCATAAGCATGAATTGTCTTTAAGTTCCATTGTGGCTCCTGTTGTAATCTTGCAATGCAAGGTAAGTTCGAGAATTTGAGAATCGCCGATTCCGTCTGTGGACAAGGATTGCCATTGAAGATGATCCCCTTGATGTTAAGGAAGCGTTTCTGTAGGGATTCCAAAGTGAGCAGAGAATGGTTGATGTTCCCGATGTAATGGCGCGAGACAATCACCCATTCACAATCCCAACTGGCGAAAAGATCAATCGTCAATGTTTGAAGATTGAGCGGAACGAGAATTCCGCCGCATCCTTCAATGATCAATGTGCGCTCTGATTGGGGAGGGACAATTTGCATCGGATCAATTGCGATGCCTTCCAATTGGGCAGCATGATGTGGCGAGCGAGGTGCTTTTAAATAGACGGCTTCGGGAAATGTGCACCCTTTGCCGAGAAGTTCTTCAATCCTTTCGCGATCGCTGCAAACTCCGCACTGCACCGGCTTCCAGTAATTAGCGTCCAACGCATAAGTCAAAATGGACGAGACGACCGTCTTTCCCACATCGGTACCAATTCCTGCCACAACGATTTTTCTCATAATTCATTCCATTTATTGATATTTTCTAAACAGCATTGGACATGATGGCTTTCATTAAAACTGTGCATAGTTATACGCAGCCGTTCTTCACCTTTAGGGACTGTGGGACTCAAGATCGGACGGACATCAAGGCCTTGATGTGCGAGAAAATGCGAAAGAAGTTTGGCCTGTGAATTTCCAGAGATCAAGATCGGATGGATATGCGAGGGAAATTGAAATTTTGTGCACAGATTGAAGATTCGGCTCCTTTCGCTCTCCATTGAGGGAAAGCGTTCATAGCTGCAAGCAATCGCCGCTAACAGCGGCAGAGGAAGTGCTGTGGTGTAAATCAGCGGACGTGCGAAGTTTAAAAGCATCTTTTTGAGCAGCTTTTGTCCTAGGACAACTGCTCCATGCACTCCTAGAGCTTTTCCGAACGCGCTTATGCATGCAAAGACGCATTCTTGCAAATTATCCTGAGCGATAAGCCCTTTTCCTTGAGGGCCGATTACGCCGATCGCATGAGCCTCATCGACGATAAGGTTTGCTGCATACCTTTCACAAAGTTTTGCAATTTCTGTCAACGGGGCACGCTGGCCGCTCATGGAATAAATTGATTCGACAACGACAAAACATCGGCTATTGTTTTTCATGCGCCTTTCGAGGTGATCGAGATCATTGTGGCGAAAATAAAATTTGCGGGCCTTGGAGAGTTTCATTCCGTCGTGAAGAGAGGCATGGACCTCGAGATCTGCGATCAATGTGTCTTTTTCAGTAAAAAGAGAGGAGAGCAGGGCCAAATTGGCCATGTAGCCGCAGTTAAAAAGCGTCGCCGCGGGAAAGCCATGAAAGCGGGAGATCTCTTCTTCGATTTCCTCAAAGAAAACATGGTTGCCAGTCAAAAGGCGCGAACCTGTAGATCCTACTCTTTTGGACACGATTTTGCTCCACTGTTCCCAACGAGCGATGATTGCTTGTTGAAAAGACAGGTCTTGCGATAAGCCCAAATAATCATTCGATGACAAGTCGATCAGTTTTTCTCGCTGTTTTAACGAGCGCAAACTCCCTGCTTTTATTAATTTTTTAATCGCGTCGATGAACATATGCGGGTCTTTTTTTGAATCCAAATAAGGAAAACATCGCTTCATCGCTCTCCACGGCGGGATTGGCGACGGTCAACAATTTTTCTCCGAACCAAAGAGAATTCGCGCCTGCCAAAAAGCAAAGAGCCTGTTGTTCCCAACTCAGTTTGATACGCCCTGCGGAAAGACGGACCATGGTGGCCGGCATGAGGATTCGTGCGGTTGCTACCGTGCGCAGAACTTCCCAAAAATTGATGGGCTCCTGATGTTCGAAAGGCGTGCCTGGTACGCGATGGAGCTGATTGATCGGCACCGATTCGGGATGGGCGCTTTGCGTGCATAAGGTGTGCAGAAATGAGATCCGGTCTTCTTCGGACTCGCCGAGGCCGAGAATCCCTCCACAGCAGACGCTAATGTTTATCTTGCGGACAATGTCTAGCGTTTGCAGCCTGTCATCGAAAGTGCGCGTGGTGATCACCTGGGGATAATATTCGCGCGATGTGTCGATATTGTGGTTATAGGCATACAGGCCAGCCTCTTTTAGCTTTTGTGCCTGAGCCGGATTTAAAGTCCCCAACGTGCAGCAGACTTCAACTCCCAATTTTGCAAGTTCAGAGACCATCTGAAGGATAGAATCAAAGGCTGCGCCATCCCGGATTCTTTTCCAAGCTGCTCCCAAGCAGATGCGCGTTACGCCTTGTCTTAAAGCTGCCTTGGCTCGCTCTTTCACTTCTTCCAAGGTCATCATGGCTTCAGCTTTGACATTTGTTTGATAGCGCGATGATTGTGCGCAGTATTTGCAATCTTCAGGACAACCGCCAGTTTTGATAGAAATCAAAGTGCAGATTTGCACTTCAACGGGATCATGAAATCTTCGATGCGTCTCGCTAGCTTTGATCAGCAATTCAAAAAGCGAGGTGTGATACAGTTGTTCCACCTCGATTATCGTCCAATCGTTTCGGATCATGTTTTGTTCTCAGAGTAAAAAATCGAAAACGATTTACGCATGAAGCGGCGGCAATTTCAAGAGGGGGAATTTGCGGAATTAACCTATTTAATATGTGATGTGACTTATAAGTTGGTTGAAATGTTCATTTTCCATATATTTAAAATCTTATTTCTCAATTGTAGTTCACAAAAACTAAAATGGAGGTGGAAATTTTATGTTGTCTGCTCTGCTTGGAAGCAAAAATATCGAAAAAATCCTCTTTTTTTTATTGATTAACGAGAAAGGCTATGGAACACAGCTGCAACGCCTGCTGAATACTCCCCTGACACCGATTCAAAAGGGATTCGCCAAGTTGGAAAAGGCCGGGGTGGTCCAGAGTTTCTATGAGGGAAAAATCCGCTTTTATCGCTTTAATTCAGTCTATCCGCTAAAAAAAGAATTTGAACAATTCTTGCGCAAAGCCTATGAGCTATTAGCCCCTCAGGAAAAGCGCAAATATTATATCGCTGAAATTCCTTCCTCGGCTCGCGCAACTTTGAACTTTAAACAAGCGCAAGATGTTTTATTGCTCTGTTGGCAGCGATTGAAAGCAGTCAAAATGCTGCTCATTAATGCCAAGCTCCATACAGAGATTCCGATCAAAAAAGGAAAAGGCGACGCCAAGGTCATCGAAGAAAACCCTTCGGTGATCTTATTTCAAGAAAGCGGGGTGTGGCAAATAGAGAATGACCAAGAGATCCAGTTTAGCAATTCTTTGCGCTGGACATTGGATTTAGCGAGTGGGACGATTGGCTTAGAGCATTTACGCCACGGTGCCACCAAACCTGTTTTTCTTTTTCATCTCAAACCCAAAAGCGAAACTCTTTTGGTATCGGTCGATTCCCATCTCAGCGGACCGAATGCGTACTTTGGACAAATCCAACTGGGGGCCCATTTTCTACAGCTTAGCTGGAAGATTATCGGGCCGAAGAGAAATGACCGGATTGAATGCCTCTACATGTAATTTTAAAAAATTGCATAAGTTTAAGTGCGATCTTACTTAGTTCCATCTATTTTGTTCGATCAGAAATGCAGATGCTAGCGAGGTAAGCAGTTGTCCAAGCA
>JASHXO010000141.1 GCA_030043495.1 Candidatus Rhabdochlamydia sp. | reverse complement strand
CTAGTGCTCTGTAAACTTAATTTTTGCGGTTTGGGCTAACGTGAAAGCCCAAACCGCAAAAATTAAGTTTACAGAGCACTAGCCTAAGAAAAAAATACCCATTCAAATCGCCTATCCGTTATGCTAATCGCTGATTCTTAATTGTTATGAGAATTTTAAGTCTTTAAAATACTTAGGTGACAATGCCAAGTGTGATCGTGGTCGGTGCCCAGTGGGGCGATGAAGGTAAAGGAAAAATGATCGATCTTCTCGCTGAACGAGCGGAATACATCGTTCGCTCACAAGGAGGAAATAATGCTGGCCATACAATCGTCGTCAAAGGAAATGAATTCCGATTCCATCTGGTCCCTTCGGGAATTCTCTACCCTCATGCTCAATGTTTTATTGCGGGCGGCACTGTCATCGATCCCAAAGTTCTGCTCGAAGAAATCAAAGGATTAGAAGAAAAAGGCATTGTATTACAAGGGCGTCTGCATATTTCTCTTTTTGCCCAAATCATTTTTCCCTACCACAAGATTTTGGATAAGCTCTACGAAGAGCGCAAAGGGGACCAGGCGATCGGGACCACAGGAAGAGGCATTGGCCCTTGTTATGCCGACAAAGCCAGTCGGATCGGCATACGGATCTGCGAACTTATTAATCCTACTTTGCTCGAGAAAAGACTGAGATTTACTTTTTCTTTGAAAAACCAAGAACTTCAAGCTATCTTTCAGCACGCCCCTTTGGACTTCGATACAGTCTTCAAAGAATATACAGCATATGGAAAAGCGCTTTCTCCTTTCGTTGGTGAAGTTGAAAAGATCGTTGGAAAAGCTTGCAGGCAAAATAAAAATGTTCTATTTGAAGGCGCTCATGGGACCTTGCTTGATCTGACGTTTGGAACTTATCCTTTCGTAACTTCTTCCAGTACGATTTCTTCAGGTGTAAGTGGGGGTGCTGGAGTGGGCCCTAGCAGGATTGATCACACATTGGGTGTTGTGAAGGCCTACACGACCCGAGTTGGAGCTGGACCGTTACCTTCTGCCCTAACGGAACAGGAGAAAAATTTATTTTTAGATAACGCCACCGCGCGGGAAATCGGAACGACGACAGGTCGCAATCGACGAATTGGTTGGTTTGATGCTTGTTTGATCCGGCATGCTGCTTGTCTCAATGGAATGGACTCGCTGGCACTGACAAAACTCGATGTGCTTGACACTCTGAAAGAAATAAAAATTTGCACAGGCTATCGTCTTCGCGGGCAGTTGCTCGATTCTCCTCCGCCTCTTGTAGAAGACTTGGAAAACGTTGAGCCAGTTTATGAGATTCTTCCGGGCTGGAACCAATCGACGAAAGACATTAAGTCTTATGATCAATTGCCCGAAGAGGCAATTCGCTACATCAACCGAATTTGCGAACTCGCGAATACTCCTTTGAGCATTTTGTCTTTGGGTCCAGAAAGAGAGAAAACGCTATTTATCCAGGATTTATTGAAAAAATAAAGCTATGAATTCTTTGATTATTGAAGATCCTCTTCAGGAAGAAAAGCAATCAATTTATTCTCCGGAAGACCTCGCCTTTTTAGATCCAGCTAAAATTCCCAGCCACATTGCCATCATTATGGATGGAAACCGAAGGTGGGCTAAAAAGCAAGGCCTGCCTGCAATAATGGGGCACTGGAAAGGGGCTGAGACGCTGACGAAGATCGTAAGAGCAGCTTCTGAATTAGGTGTGAAAACTCTTACCGTATTTTCATTTTCTACAGAAAACTGGAACCGAGCAAGAGAAGAAGTCGATGGCTTGATGCGTCTCTTTAAGGTTTATCTCGTCAAAGAACGGGCAGCGATGGCCAAAGAAGGCGTGCGTTTGCAAGCCATCGGAGATTTAAAACGCCTTCCATCTTCAGTCTTAAATGAATTAGAGCTTTCAAAAGCTTGCACGGCTCATTGTAAAAAGATTGATTTGGTTTTGGCGATCAATTATGGTGGCCGGGATGATATTCGTCGTGCATTTGTGGTCATGATGACAGATTTTGAAAAGGGGAAGTTATCAAAGGAACAGGTTTCAGAGCAATTGATCAGTCAATACCTCGATACAGCCCAATGGCCTGATCCGGAGCTCCTCATTCGAACTAGCGGTGAGAATCGCCAGAGCAATTTTTTACTTTGGCAGCTTTGTTATAGTGAATTTTATCTAACGGATATCTTGTGGCCAGATTTTAATGAACACGCTTTGCTTCAAGCAATACGAACTGTTCAACAGCGACAACGACGTTTAGGTGGATAATGAGTCAATTCGAGAGTGAGAATCACTTTCTTTTTTCCCGCCTCCTGTTCCAATGCAGTTGCGCAAACTTCTTCAACAATCAAATTTTGAATCCCGAGATTGACGAATGAAATTAAAGCAAATGGCGGATTTAAATCGCCGCTTGGTTGTCTCGAGTATTTTAGGCGTTATTGTTGCATTATTAATCGCTTTTTCAACGAATACTTTTGTCAGCATTTTATTGATGCTTTCCGTCGCCGCGCTTGCAGCGATTGGCGTTTGGGAATATGCGCAACTCGCTGTCAACAAAGGAGTCGGGCCTGCAATTCGTTGGATGATCGCAGCAGCAATTGCTGAAGTCATCGCCCTTTATGCGTCTCTTGTCTTCGTTGACTTTCCTCAGCTTCCCGTTTTGGTTCTAGCGATAGCGATGGTGATATTTTTTCTATTGCATTTTAGAGATACAACGGCCGCTTTATTGACGATTGCTGTGGAATTCTTTGGTATTGCTTATGTTGCTGCGCCATTGGGATTGATGTTGGGAGTTCTTTATCCCGTCCCTTATCATGGGATGCCTCAGGAAGGGCGCTGGTGGCTCGTCTATTTGATCCTAGTGACCAAAATTACAGATGTCGGAGCTTATTTTGTCGGGAGGCTTTGGGGAAAAACAAAATTGTCCCCTACATTAAGTCCCAAGAAAACCGTGGAAGGGGCTGTTGCCGGCTTTATTTCCGCAGTGATCGCCAGTATCTTGATCCATTTTGTGGGAAGACAATTTTTTGATGGGCATTTTAATTTGTCTTTGACGGAATCTATTTGGCTCGGAATGCTGATTGGGACATTTGGCCAGATTGGCGATCTTGCGGAATCGCTTCTTAAACGTGATGCTGTTGTCAAAGACAGCAATACTTTGCCAGGACTTGGCGGCGTTCTAGACATGGTAGACTCTCTCTTATTCACAACGCCGATTGTCTATTTTTTCATTCGAATGCATTAACTCTTAGACAGACTCTTATGATCATTACAATCGATGGTCCTTCTGGAACAGGCAAAACTACTGTTGCTCGTCGAGTTGCAGATCAACTCCATTTTGTTTACTTCGACACCGGAGCAATGTATCGCTGTTTTACCTGGTTTGTTTTAGAGCGCAATGTCGCTGTCGACGATTCTTCTGCAATTGAGGCTCTTTTAAAAAAATTCGTCTTTAACATCGTCGAAAAAAATGGGGCGAAACAATATTTTGTCGGCGATCAGAATGTAACCGAAGTCATTAGATCCCGTCCTGTAACAGCAAATGTATCGGCAGTTTCCGCATTACGTGAAGTCCGAGCCTCTTTGCTTACGATCCAGCATAGGTTTGCCCAAGGGAGAAATGCCGTTTTTGAGGGAAGAGACTTAGGAACTGTTGTTTTTCCCACCGCTGAATTAAAAATATTCCTTACGGCGGATCCTGAGATTCGCGCGGAAAGAAGACTTAATGAAATTCTTGAAAAACGACCTGAAGAGGTTGGAACTCTCAATCGCGAACAAATACTCGTAGATATCGTCCGACGCGATGAATATGATTCCACGCGGGAAATTGCACCCTTGCGTTGCCCTCCTGACGCATTGCAAATTGATACGAGTCATCTTTCCATTGACCAAGTAGTCGACCAGATCGTAAAATACTTTCAAACTCGATCTTTAAACAAAAAGTAAAAATTAGGTTATGAAACCTGCCTGGGCGCGCAAAATTCCCATGACCTGGCTTTATCGGGCTGTACTTTTTTTTGCGTGGTGCTTTTTTAAAGTTTTTTATCGGCATGAAGTTTACGGATTTGAACATTTTTATGGCAAGGCAGCCATTATCGCTTCCAACCACTCATCTAATTTCGACCCTCCTATTCTAGCGATTTCTTGGCCTGAAGAAGTTCATTTTTTAGCTCGTGAAGGACTTTTTAAAAATGCTGCTTTTGGATGGCTTATCCGCAAGCTCAATGCCCATCCGGTAAGTGGAGACGCAGGTGATGTCGTTGTGTTTAAATTAATCTGCTCTCTTCTTGCAGAAAGAAAGAAGATCATTCTTTTTCCGGAAGGAACAAGAGGATGGAAGGATGAATTGGGGGCATTGAAGCCTGGCATTGCGATGTTGGTGTCCCGTTCAAAAACAGCAGTCATACCAGCTTATGTCCATGGGACGTTTAAAATATGGAATCGCGAAAGAAAATTTCCAAAATTATGGGGGAAGACAGCTTGTGTTTTTGGTAGTCCTATTTTATGGGAGCAGTTTGCTCATTTGGAAAAAAGAGAAGCTCAAACTGTTTTGACGGAAAAACTTGCGGAATCGATCAATGCGCTGCGTTCGTGGTATGAAAAAGGAGCACAAGGAATACCACCCTAAGACGTTCTCTGAATTTGAATCACCTGCTTTTCGTGCCTTTTTTTGCCGCTTTAAAAATCAAGCTATGGTCATTTGTAAACATGCTCTAAGTTGGTCAGTCGTTGACACAACAGAGAAGATCCCCTTTCTTTACTGAAATCGTCACTCGCTGGCCTTGTGCTTCATTGGAAATGCCGATAAATTGTTTATCGAGGGTTTCATTTTTAAGCTCCCACTTCAAGTTTTTCGTATCGATCCCAGTCACTGGTCCATTCAAAGGAATCAAGGAGATCAATTGGTTAGGATAAGTCGCAATTTCTGCCTGGCGGTCGATCACAAATAATCTTTCGTTGTCCGTCTCAAGAAAGACTTTCCCTGGATAGCGAGAAAGAAGTATTAAATTACCAAGAGTGTGATCGGTCCTTCCACCAAGGGCGCCAAAGATTGAAATTGCTTCTATATGGGCATGATAAACCAATTCTAGGACGATCTCTAAATCCGTTTTGTCTTTATCCTTCGGATATCTTTTTTCCGGAATGTCGTTAAAGTCTTTTAAGAATGTAGGATTGGCCGAATCAAAATCACCGACAATCAAATCAGGCCGAATCCCTAATTTGAAACAATGATTAATTCCACCATCTGCTGCGATGAGGACGGGAAAATTTTTAATTTTTTCTTTAATTTTTGCAACGTTCTCGATGGGCGCATTGCAAATGATGGCGATTCGCGTATCGGGAAACATAGGCATCTGATCCTCGGTGAAACTTCTAAAGCAAAGAAATATTGTGAAAAAGAAAAAAAGTCGAGTCAACTTATTCAAAAGTTTGCATAAATGCGGTCAAGATGACTCGAACATCCACCGAGCTTCCCCGACTAGAACCTGAATCTAGCGCGTCTACCAATTCCGCCATGACCGCATAAAAAACACTGAATTATAAAATGAAATTCTTTTTAGGGAAAGATTTAATTTCAAATATAAGCAAGCAAAGTGTTACAAACTTTGCTTAAGTAAGAAACATCGACCTCATCAAATCGATTATTTTTTGGACTATCGATATCTAACACTCCAAGAAGAATTCCTTGCTTTATCAGGGGGATTACAAGTTCTGAGCGAGAGGCTTCATCGCAAGCCATATGTCCGGCAAATGAACTGACATCGTCGATGCAAAGAATCTTTTCGTTTTCTTTCAATCGGATTTCCTCGACAATATCAGCATCCCGATATTGTCTTCATCAGCCCGATTGAAATTAAATCAAAGGTCAAATTATTCAAATTCAGAGAACATCTCTTAGAGTGTGTTTGTGAAAATTGCAAGGTTGCTTTACAAATCTTTTCGCAAAATTTCTTTTCCTTCGGTGGTGCCTATGGCTCCTCCGGCATATGTCACCACCGAAGGAAAAGAAATTTCATCGAAAATCTTTTGTAAATCAACATTTTGCACATTTTCACAAACACACTCTTAGAGAAAATCAACTTATCATTTTTTTGTAACCGTCTTTTAAAAAGCAGATAAGACAGCACCGTTGTATTTGTCCATAATGAATTTTCGCATTTTATCGGACGTCATCGCTGTTTTTAGAGCTTGGATATCCAGGCGGTTTTCATCTCCAATACGTATTGCCAAAATATTAGCATAGGGAGAGTCTTTGCTTTCTAATATCAGTGCATCTTTTGTCGGGTTTAAATGCATTTCCAGGGCATAATTGGTATTGATGGCAGCGGCATCGACATCTTGTAAAGTGCGAGGAAGCATTGCTGCATCGATCTCAATAAATTTCAGTTGTTTTGGGTTGTCCTTGATATTGAGAATTGTCGCATTGAGATTGTTGGGATCATCCAATTTAATGATTCCGCGAGATTGGAATAACAGCAGGGCCCTAGCTTCATTGGAAGGATCGTTGGGGATAGCGATCACAGCTTTATCTTGGAGAGCGTTAATGGATTTAATTTTTTTCGAATATATCCCCATCGGTTCGATTTCGATTTTACCATCGCTTTGAATAGGATAATTAAATTCTTTGATTTGAAGTTCCATAAAGGGGATATGTTGAAAGAAGTTAGCATCGACATCTTTTTCAGCAAGTGCGCGGTTCGGCATATTATAATCATCGGTAGTGATAATAATGAGATCGATTCCTTTTTCTTTTAAATCTGGCTTAACAAACTCGAGCATTTGGGCGTGGGGAACAGGAGTTGCAGCGACTTTTAAGACGTTTTTAGGTTTGGATGAACATCCAGGTAGAAGTAACAATGCCGCACTGGCAAAAATTAAAATCTGCTTAATCATGAGATATTTTTTCCTCTTTTCTTTACAATCGATCCGGTGAGATATCCTCCTATCCATTGCACAATCTGCACTAGCAAGATGAGAAGGATGACAGTCACGATCATGATAAACGTGTTGAAACGATTGTAACCATATTGAACAGCGACCTGTCCCAGCCCTCCGCCGCCAACTAAACCAGCCATAGCGCTATAACCGATCAAGTTCACCACTGTCAAGGTCGTTGCCGAAATGATTGACGGCAATGCTTCGGGGAGCAACACTTTTGTAATGACTTGCCGAGTATTTGAGCCCATGACAATGGAAGCTTCGAGAATGTTGCGGTCCAATTCTTTCAAACTCGTTTCTATGAGGCGGGCGATGAAAGGAGCTGCGGCAATCGTGAGGGGGACAATCGAGGCTGTAGTTCCTAAGCTTGTTCCTACAATCCATCGGGTCAAAGGAATGAGGGCGACCATGAGAATTGCAAAAGGAAAAGAACGGCCAATGTTGACAAGCGTCTCTAAAATTTTATAGGCCGAAGCATTTTGTTTTATATGTCCTTTGTCAGTGATTGTTAAAATCACGCCTAAAGGCAGTCCTATAAGAATGGCAAAAAAAGTCGCGACGAAGACCATGTAAATGGTATTCCATATCTGCAATGGCAAAAGATTCCAAGCCAGTTCGATGTTATTCGAGAGCATTTTCGATTACCTCAAAATGGACGTGTTTTTCTTGGAGAAAGCCCAAAGCATTTCTTATCCCTTCAGGCGCACCGGTCATCTCGATAATCAATGTCCCTAAAGTCAAGCTTTGCAATCGGTCGATCCAGCCCAGTAAAATATTGGCGTCGACATCAAACCTTCTTACAAGCTCTGAAATAATCGGTTCCCCAGCAGCTTTGCCTTTAAACGTTAACCTCAAAAGCTTGCGATTGGCCGAAATTTCTTTAAAAAATTCTGGAGGAATTTCATGAGAAGATTTTTGCAGAAAATGTTTAGTGGTCGAATGTTTGGGATCAGAAAAAACTTCGGTAACCAACCCTTCTTCGACAATTTTTCCATGTTCAATGACTGCAACTTTATTGCAGATTTGTTTAATGACTTCCATTTCATGGGTAATCAAAATAATGGTAACATCCAGTTTTCTATTAATGTTTTTTAATAGGTTTAAGATTTCTTTGGTCGTCTTGGGGTCAAGGGCAGAGGTCGCTTCATCGCAAAATAGAACTTCAGGGTGGTTGGCAAGGGCACGCGCGATGCCAACTCTTTGCTTTTCTCCTCCGCTAAGCTGTGAGGGATAGGCATTTTTCTTTTCTTTAAGTCCGACTAGTCCAAGTAATTCATTGATGCGTTTATCCTGCTCTTCTTTTGGAACATTGGCAATTTCTAAAGGATAAGCGATATTTCCAGCAACTGTTCGCGAGCTTAGCAAATTAAAATGTTGGAAAATCATTCCTGTTTTTTTTCGAAAAGTGCGAAGCTCGCCAATGTTCAAACTTGCGAAATCCATTCCGTGGAATAAGATTCTTCCCGATGAAGGAGTGACTAACCTGGCAAGGCAGCGGATCAAAGTCGATTTTCCGGCGCCGCTGAGACCGATAATTCCGTAAATGTCTTTACGCCCGATGGTGAGGGATACATTGTCAAGGGCCGTGATGATTTTACCATCATGTTGATACGTTTTTGAGATGGATTGCAGCTCGATAATTGTGTCGGACATGGCTAGGATTTATATCACAATTAAGATAAAAAAAACTCAAAAATATGAGATGGCTTTAGATAAAAGTCAGCAATTGCTTTTTTGATCTCTGGAAAAAAATTTAATGGGTTAGTTCTGTTTGGATAGTTAAGGCAATCGCGAAAAAGTTAATTCTTAAAATTATTTTTATATAAAAATAATAATTTAAAAATGACAAAAATAAAAATTATCATTAAAACATAATTAATTTTTCTAAGTTTATTATTGAAATTGAAAAATACAATTGGATTTATTTTATTGTTTATAGTATAAATGTTTTATAAAACATAATTTTGT
>JASHXO010000140.1 GCA_030043495.1 Candidatus Rhabdochlamydia sp. | reverse complement strand
TGTGAGAAGATCAATTCATCGCTGCAAATCGGGATGAAAGGCATCTGCTCCATTAAGATATGTTCTGCTTCGCTGAGGAGCTGCATGCGGCGCTTAGGATCGCTTTGACGTTTGGCCAAAGTGATTTTCTCGACAAATGGGGCAGATACCCATTTTGGAAAGTTGTTGGAACTGATCGTGACCAGTTTTTCTAAAATTTCCAAAGGATCTTTGTAAAATGCAGCTTCAAAGCATCCGCTGATCTCATATTCGCCTTTTTCGAGGTTGCAACGGAGAATATTCCATTCTTGAGGCTCTAATCTGACTTGAATGCCAAAAGCATCGCTCCACGCTTGTTGCAGATACTCAGCCAATTGTTTGCGATTGGCCTGCTGAGAATAAGAAATGACAAGCGGGGGAAAATCCTCCTTGGTCATGCCTAGTTCTTGCAATCCTTGTTCAAATAGCTGCTTGGCTTCCGAAAGATTCTTTTTCAAAGTTGCAGAAGTCGGCAAAGGAAGAAGGGCGTGAGGCAAAGGCTTTGACAAAGGCTGACCTCCGACCAGGATGTGTTCTGTAATTGCAGGCCGGTCGACTGCCAAGCTCAATGCTTGGCGAATGGAAGCGGAAGAAAGCGATTGCTGCTGGGTGTTCAGAAAGACCCAAAATGCGCGGTCAACAGGCTGAAATTTTAATGAACCTGTTATTCTGAGCTCACCGATTAATTCGGAAGAGAGCGGACTCAAAGGCATCCCAACCCAGTCGATCTGTTTTTTTTCAAACATCGAATAAGCGGTCATTGCATCTTGGACCATATAAATATCGATCTCTTTTAACGCGATGTGCTTTTTGTCCCAATAATGGGGATTTGATTTTAACTTAAGATAATCTCCATGTTTCCAAGCGTCGACGACAAAAGGGCCATTAAAGACGGTCTGATCTTTTTCTTTAGGATCAATGAGGGGAGCAGAAATGGGTTGGGCGACAAGCTCTAAAAAATAAGGCGAAGGATAGGCGAGTTCGACGACAAGAGTTTTACCATCGATGGCTTTGACTCCAACGCTATCGAGAGGGACCAATCCCTTTTTTGCTTCCACCGCATTTTTAATCATGTAGAGGAGATCAGAACGGGAACAGTTCGATGTCGGAGAAAGCGCCTCTTTCCAGGCTTTTTCGTATTGAAAAGCAGTGACAAGCGTCCCATCCGACCAGTGATTATCGCGTAAAGTGAACGTATAGCGCAGTTGATCGGGAGAAACATTGACGGATTTTGCGCCTGCCAATTGGACTTTTCCTTTCGAATCGATGCGCGTCAAACACTCGTAGAGGTTTTTGGCCACAGAAATTCCGCGAAGATAGATCATTAATGCATGCGGATGCAAAGAGGGGAGATCGCCTTCTTGGAAATTGATTTTTAGTGTATTCACTGTTTTATCCTGATTGTTTTGGCAACTTGTAAAAGTAACGAGGACAAATAAGGTAACCGTATTCTTTATTTTTTTCCACATTGTTCTTTACCTTTATTTAATGTAAATAGGCTAATTTGTCAATTGCCTCTTTGAGAGGGTGTTGCTGATTTATACCCCAAATAGCTTGAGAAACTGATTTTTGGCAGCGTCGGTTAGCCGCCTTGCCAAGTTCCCAATTTTTCAAACTGTTTGGGTAAACTCAGGAATAGTATACACAAGTTAATACTACTCCTGCAATTTGAATCGAAAATCGGCCAAAATAATCCCAAAAAACAACGAAGCCTTAATTCAGCAACATCCTCCGAAACGCGTTTGACAAAAGTCGATGCACCCTTCGGGATCAAAAAGATAATTTTCCAAATCCTGACGATGTGCATAAAGATGGGTGTAATAAAAAAGCGGTGTGAATGGAATCTCTTCTGACATGATTTTCTCTGCTTGAGCAAGCATTGTGCTTTTTAATCGAGCATTGAACTCTTTGCGTGCGGCCTCGATAATTTCTCGATAAGATCCATGATTCCAACCTGAGAAATTCCAGGAACTTGTTCCTTCAGTTCTCTCGTAGAATTCAAGCGAATCTTCAGAGAGCACTTCTTGAATGGTGCCGCTGATCTCAAAGCGTCCTTTTTCTAATTTATTGCGGAACAGGTTCCATTCGAACTTTTCTCGGCGAAGAGAAATGCCTAAAATTCTCTGCCAAGTCGTTTGTAAAAATTCGGCGAGCATTTCACGTCTTGTCTGATGAGAAAAACTAAACGTCAACGTCGGAAAATTCTCTCTCGCGATGCCTAATTCTTTGAGTCCTTTTTCAAAATGGAACACTGCTTCTTCAGGCAATGGATGCAAAGGGTCTACTGGAATACTATGAGGGAATATCTCCTTGCAGATGAAAGTGCGATCGATAGACAGACTCAAGGCGCGCCTAATTGAAGCAGAAGATAAAATCGGATGTTTTGTATTAAAACAAATGATGAATTGCCGTGACGCTTTTTGTTTGTAAAGTTTACTTTCTTTTTCCAGCTCGTCGATCAATGGGGGAGATAAGATGCTCAAAGGATCGCCGATCCAATCTGTTTTTCCATCGCGAAAAAGCGTATAGATAGTCTCAATATCGTTTTGCCAACGGATTTCGATTTGGTCAAAATAGGGCCGCTTTGGGTCCCCAAAATAAGGGTTTCGTTCAAGCAGTATTCCTTCTTTATTTTGTTCGCGGACGAGGTAAGGGCCATTAAACCATTTGGGTTCGCGCATGGAACCAAATAGAGGAAAGAAGAACGGCTTAGCGAGTTTGTGAAGAAAGTTAGAGTCGGGGCGTTCGAGTTGGAGTTGTAAAGTGTCGGCATCAATTGCCCGAATTCCCAGTTCTTTAGAACTGCTTTTTTTTT
>JASHXO010000139.1 GCA_030043495.1 Candidatus Rhabdochlamydia sp. | reverse complement strand
AATATTTCCAAGAAAAAAGACGCTATCTATGCCAACTTCAAAGTCAAAGGAATAAAAGGCGGAGTGAACTTTACTGCCTCAATCACAGTGGATATTTCAGCAGCTGAGGTCCATCCTGGCGATATCCTCGAAAAAATTATTGAGGAATGTGCGCGTATCGGCGTGAAAGAATTTAAACGCGCTGAGTTTCAATTTGAAGGACTTTCAACAATTTAATTTTTATCTGGGTGTAGCGCAGCTTGGCTAGCGCACCAGCATGGGGTGCTGGGGGTCGGTGGTTCAAATCCACTCACCCAGATCATTTTGGAATTGAGACAACTTGGTGGGATCCATGTTTAAACAGACTGATTTCAGGAAAGCCAACCTTACCACGTACGGCGAGTTTGGCACGGTGACGCCATCCTGTGGTCTTACTGATCTTCAATGGAATGTGCGAGATATGGGCAGTATTGTAAAAAAAAAATTCAAACTTTGCCAAATAGGTGGGGAAGAGACATCCCCATGAAATTCACACCCTGAACATAAAGGAAAGAAATCGCATTCCAGAATTGTGGAAAATTCGGTCATAAACTGTCAGATTTGATTGTTGATAAACTGTAGATTGTCTAAAACCCCTCTTTTTATGACCACAGTTTATACAGTTTGTGAACAGGCAATTTTCTCCCTTAGATAATGTGAGTTATGAACACTTCCACAACATAAGAAGACTAAGAAAGATATATATGTACATTTAATCCTCTGAAATCCCAAAAACTAAGAGACGTTCTCTGAATGTCATCATGTAAATGAAAATTTATTAAAAAAATCTCTCTTCAAATAAGTCTGAGACCTTTAGAATGGCGTTTTTTTAGCAGTGTTACTCTATGGCAACTATTCTTGGTCCCAATCAGTTTTTCACTCTGGAAGAGTATTCTCATGTCTCCTTGTTTGAAGGATGCCAATATCCCTGGCAAGCTTTGGAACACTTAAAAAATTATCTCGCGTCTTTAAAACTGGGAAATATCGAAGTCGATGTTCCTTCTTCTGCATATCTAGTCCGACCTGAATTGATTTCGATTGGAGTGGGAACTGTTATTGAACCCGGAGCTTATATCGAAGGCCCGTGTGTCATCGGTAAGAATTGCATCATTCGTCATGGGGCCTATATTCGCGGAGACGTTGTTACAGGTGATTTTTGTGTCATCGGACATGATACTGAAGTCAAACATTCGATCTTTTTCAATGTGACCTCAGCTGCACATTTCAATTATGTCGGGGATTCAATATTAGGAAATAGAGCTAATTTGGGTGCTGGTGTTAAGTGTGCGAATTTAAGGTTGGACCATCAACCGATCCATGTGCTGATCAACAATGAAAGGATCAATACCCGATTGCACAAACTTGGAGCTATTGTCGGAGATGGAGCACAGGTCGGATGTAATTGCGTCATTAATCCCGGAACGATTTTGGGACGACACTCATTCTGTTTTCCTTGCCTGAACGTCTACGGATTTATCCCTGAAAATAGCAAAGTCAAGCCGGCGATGAAAAACATTGTGGAGTAAAGAAAATGGTATTGCAAACACCGACTAGAAAAACAACGTCAGATCAGAAATTTGAAAATTCTCATTTCTTTTTTCATCGCGATCGAATTGAGCAGGAAATCGCCAAGAGCATCCTTTCGTTTGGCGAGAAGACTAAACTTCGTGATGCTTGTGAATATGCATTGACGACCGGCGGTAAACGCTTTCGCCCATTGATTGTTATTCTTATTGCCGAGGCACTTGGCAATGGGTTGAATGTTTATGAGTCAGCGCTCTCCGTTGAATTTTTTCATACCGCTTCTTTGATCGCAGACGATTTACCTTGTATGGACAACGATGATGAGCGAAGAGATAAGCCTTCGTTACATAAAGTCTATGGGGAAGCGATCGCGCTTTTATCGAGTTATGCTTTGATCACAGCGGCATTTGAAAAAATCCATTGCAATGCGGTAACAATGCATGAGGCCCCTCCTCCATTTTGTCGTTTCAGCGACCGCGCTTGTTCGCTGGCTTTAGAGTCTGCGACTCATTGTGCTGGAATTCTGGGGGCGACGGGTGGGCAGTTTCTCGATCTTTTCCCACCTAATCAAAATCTCGAGACTGTTAAGCAAGTGATTTATAAAAAGACGGTCACTCTTTTCCAGGTCTCCTTTGTTTTTGGATGGTTATTTGGCGGAGGAGATATCAACAAATTGGAAAAAGTAAAAGAAGCAGCCTATCATTTCGGAATGGCTTTTCAAACCGCCGACGATTTGGGGGATATGTTGCAAGATGAAAAGAAACAGCGTGAAATGAGTATAGCAAGGCTGATTGGAAAAGAACGCGCCCTTGTTCTTTTTGATGAGGAAATGCGCCACCTTCATAAAGATCTTCAAGATCTTGATATTCTAACGCCGTCTTTCGAAAAAATGTGCGATATTGTGACTCGATATGCGATTGAAAATGTAAAAGCATTGAATTAAATATTTTCAATTGTATTTTCTTAATAATTTTTTTGTGTGAGTGTTTTTTATCTTCTAGTTATGTTAAATTACATATCTCTGTAAATTCACCATAATTTATGACAATAACCCGTTTGAATAGTAGCGTTGCTTCTATCACAGCTTTTAATGCAGATGTAAGATTTAATGAGATTAGATCTAAAGTTCAATTATTTGAAGGAAAAATGGGTGTAGGAAAAAGTGTTAAATTGGCCCTGGGCGAATTTAATGCAGCACCGTGTGCTGAGCTTCAAAATAATACGATCAGATTGCCGACATGGTTTTTATTCAAGTACGATGATATCCCTCATCGATTTCACGTTGCAAATCTCGATGATCCCCGGCTTGCCGATCAAAATTTTTTAAATGAATTGGCCAGATGGATGAATGAAAAGTTCCAAGAAGCGGGGCTTTCATCAGTGGTTCGTCGAGCGGATCATGGAATCTTGCAAACTGTCATCAAAAAAATGCGAGAACAGGAACTTTATGAAAAATGTAAAGATTTCACTTTATGTCATGAATTAGCCCATCTCAATCATGCTCAAGTCGAGCAACGGACATTTTATTTAAATAGTATTCAAGAATCTATTTCAGTTGCTGGGATTATTGGAGGTATTCTTTTGTTATTTCTCGCTGTAGCGATTATCCCTATCGTTCATTTAACTGTTACTTTGGCAGTTGGAGGAATTGCCGTCACTGTTTCTATTCTAGCAATTCTATCCTGGTTAAACAAAGCGAAACCCGCTCTTACCTCATCTGCGATCGAGGAAGAAAAACATGCCGATATGGATGCTTTAGAGGTTTTGCAAGATGCTACAGGGGGAATTTATCTTTTTGAAACTTATCGTCAGCAAAACTTGGCTGTTCGCCGTGGTCATCCAACTCAAGCACATGACATTGACGAAAACGGAAACAATTTAAGAGATAAGAATCATCCTCCTTTAACAGAAAGAATCGGTTATCTTAGACAGTGGCAGTCAGGGCATCTCAGGGCACATACAATTAGAACAAATATTTGAAACTTGAAGGAAGCTCTCGCCTTCGCTCGCAAGCTCACTCAGTTGAGTTCCGCTGTTTTATAACGGCTCAGTCTTTGCTACTCTCATGTCTATTAAGTAGCCGTTACAAAAGCAGCGTCCTGTATTTTTAATTCCTCATTCACTAAGTATTGAAATTAAGTTTTC
>JASHXO010000138.1 GCA_030043495.1 Candidatus Rhabdochlamydia sp. | reverse complement strand
AATAGCGCTACAGCAGATTTATTGACTTTGACGTAATGCTCCAAAATATTTGCAACATATCCGATGAAAAAGACGAGTATGATCAGCAAACATTGCCAGCTGACGATCTCCATAATTTCCTCTCTTTTTATTAACCCAACTTGTCCCCTACCCTCCCTTAGGCGTGTAGCGAGATAGGTGAGATGCAAGATTTACGACGAACCGCAGGTCTTTAGACCTGGAGAAGGAGTAAAGCGCAGCAGATCGCCTGTCGCAGCACGCGAATAAGGGAGGGTAGGGGCAAGTTATTATTACCTTAATGGTTCACTGGATTTACCAAAAAAGACAAGAGGGAATCGCAAGACTTGCGAAAAGAATGAGAATGAGAGCAAAGCGCATGACTAATGGGGATTTTCTGCTAATTCCTTGAGAAATGGCCGCCCCATCTGTTTTTGGCTGACCAAACAAGGGAACCGCGGAAGCAAAGGCAATGTTGGCTCCAGCAATTAACAAATGAGCAGGGTGTCCAGAAAACAGAAAAAAGGCGATTGAAAACAAAGCTGCCAATGCTAACAGGCGAGTCATGAAATGCGCTGCGATTTGAGAACAGAAAAAAAAGAACAGAAAAAAAAGGAAAGGGCATCCCCAGTTAACAAATGAGGCAATCCATTGGCTTAACCCGCTATTTCGCATCGCTACGAAAAAAATCGTTGCGCTAAAGATCTCCAAAAGCAAAGGCAAAGGAAATTTATCGCGAAAAGTTTTTTTTATGGAAAATGGATGAAAGAGAAGTAAAACCAATCCTGCTACGAAAAAAGCTGTCCCGATTGCCACTGCAAAATAAGTGGCAGCGATGGCTGCTAAAAAAAGAAATAAGGCCACCCAGGCTTTCCACTTTACGCGAATGATAGTGGGGCTAAATGCAATTAATTGCGACAAATGATGGATAGGTCCTTTGTCAAACAAGATAAGATCACCACTCGCTAATTTTGTTTTGCCGGAAAGTGACCAGCCTTCGCGAAAAACGGGCAAATCTGTTGTTTTTCCGATCAGCAATGAGTCGGGAGGAATGACTGCACAATTATGCGTTTCCAAAAAATGCGGAAAAATTGTTCTAAAAACTTTGTGAAAAATTGTCACTGTAAGCAGTGTGAGCAAAATGGGCAGAACGGCCAGTGGTAAAAAAGCAAAAAAATGAGAAACCGCTTCCGGAACAGCGATGGAATATAGCGATAGAAAAATAATGTTGGAAGGTGTTCCAATCGCCGTCGCAAATCCTCCGGCGAGTAAAAGATAAGCGAAAGGAAAACCAAGAATGCTTGAATCGGCTTTTTCAAATCGTTGCGCCAATAATCGCAAGGTGGCCTTTGAGAAATAGCGATGATGAAAAAATGCGCCAATAAGAGCTGTCTGAAGCAGAAACATTATGCGGCTCAATAAATTATCTTGCTTGACTTGCATCAGCCATGGGACGATCGAATGAAAAAGTCCCTGTTGCTCACAAGCTTTTCCAATCATCCATAAGCCAAGCACCGCCAGGATCGCCTGGCTGACGCCTGCGTGAAAAAGCTCTTTTGAAGAGACAGCACCGAAAAGCGGGGTGAGCAAAGCAGCAAAAGTAAAGATCAGGTCTTTGGGAAAGGATTTGATCAACTGTGCAAGGAAAATACTTAAGAAAAGCAACCCTAACACTGCCCCTCCTTGCCAACTCAAGTGAGTTACAAGAAGTGCATTTTCCATCAGGATATTCCTGCTTGAACGATATCGTGCATGCGCAAGATACCAACAGCCTTGCCACTTTCGACAACGGGAAGCACCATCACAAACTTTTTAGGGTCTTTCTGCATGATTTTAAGCGCTTCCCATGCAAGTTTACCTTTTTCAATCGTCAGCGCATTGACCGTCATGAGCTCGCGCATCGGTTTTTCCAACACTTCTGATCCTTGATTTTGCAATGCTCGACGAAGGTCGCCATCGGTGAAGATGCCAATCAAGTTCTTTTGCTCGTCGGCAATCACTAGCGCTCCCAATTTCTTGTTAGAAAGCTCAGCTAGAACCTCACTTAAACGGGCTTCTGGGGATGCTAGTGGCAACTGATCATCTTTGAACATGAGCTCTTCGACGGTGACCGACATTTTTTTGCCGATCGCACCCAAAGGATGATTTAGTGCATAGGCAGACAGATCGAAGCCTTTAGAGCGCATCAGGGCGACTGCCAATAAATCCCCAAAAAGAAGTTGGACTGCAGTCGAAGTCGTTGGCGCCAGATCAAACGGGCAAAGCTCCTTTTCAAAAGGAAGATGAATGGATAGATCGCAATGTTTTGTCAGACGACCATGAGGATTTGAAACAACTGCGAGCAGGCGTGCGCCGCGTTTTTTGACAAAAGGGACGAGATTGAGCAGTTCTTCTGTCTCCCCACTCCGGCTCATCATGACGAACAGATCATTCTCGGAAAGAATGCCAATATCGCCATGTAAAAAATTTGTCGGCGGCAAATAGAGTGCTTTTGTTCCTGTAGAAATCAGTGTCATCGCAATTTTTTCCGCGATGATGCCACTTTTGCCGACACCTGTAAAGATGATGAGCCCTTTGGTGTTTAAACACTCTTTGACCACATTGTCGACTTCCGTCAAATCGAGGCGGTCGAAGTAATGATCAAGATAGCGACGCTGTTCTTTGAGGAGTTCCAGAAGCATGTTAAAAACTAAATTTACATCCCATCCAAAGACAGAGTATACGCGATCGGCCGTTTTTGTGCACTTAGAGATTCTCTGAATGAATAACCTGCTTTTTGCGCCTTTTTTTGCAGGTTTTAATGCTGCTTCGAAGCACATACTTAAATAAAGTAGGGCAAGAAGCGGCGTTAGAAGATGC
>JASHXO010000137.1 GCA_030043495.1 Candidatus Rhabdochlamydia sp. | reverse complement strand
CAATGGGTGCTGTTTAAGCTCTTGAGGGTTCAAACCGACTCTGACTGGGAGCCTTTGGACAATTTTGATCCAGTTTCCTGATAAATTTTGAGGTGGAAGCAACGAAAAGGCATTTCCAGCGCCTCCAGGAAGACCCAGGATCACTCCATGAAATACGACATCCCGGCCATAAAGGTCGGATGTGATTTTTACTTTTTGTCCAATGCGCATCTTTTTAAGTTGAGTTTCTTTGTAATTGGCATTGACCCAGATCTGATCTAAAGGGATCACGCTCATCAAAGGCTGGCCAGAGTCGGCCCACATGCCCACTTGGATTTTTCTCTGCGCAACCAATCCTTCGACAGGAGAATAAATTTGACAACGGTACAATTGAACCCAGGCATCGCGTACCTTGTCAGCTGCTGCTAGAACAAGTGGATGCGACCTGATGGACGTTCTTTGAACAGCGCTGAGAGCTTTTCCATAAAGAATTTCCGTCCATTGTAAAGAGAAGAAACTAGCCTCCAGAGCTGCAATAGCATGTTCAAAATCTTCCAGCGATACGCCTCCCTGTTCAATGACATCATAACGATGCTCATAATCTTGACTTGCACGGATAAATTCAGCCTTTTTGATTTCTATTTCCGTCCTGTAAGCGAAGGCTTGATGAAATAGCTGGCAAGTTTCGCGGACAACCTGCGCCAAATTTTCTTTGGCCTTATTGAGCGAAATCACAGAATCAGTTCGATCGAGTTCGATGAGTAGCTGGTTTTTTTTGACAAGATATGTATCGTCGGAATGGATTGCTGTGATAAATCCAGGCCGGAGCGGCGTGATGAAAACTTGATTTCCTTCGACATAAGCATCATCGGTATATTCGATATAGCGCAAATACAACAGCCAAAACAAAAGGAAAATGATTAAAAAAACAAGGAAAATTCCGAGATAAACAAGTGTGATTTTTTTCCGTCTTTTCGAAAGTTTGGCAGAAGCGTCATCGGTCATTTTGACTCTCCTCTTGCCCTTAAGGGGACTTCGTATTCTGAACGATATCCTCCTCCCAGCGCCTTGATCAATTTAATCGTCGCTAAATATTGGCTGTAAAGCAGTGAAACGTTGTCCAGCTGCTTGAAAATCCATTTTTCTTTAGCAAAATACCATGAGAGCATATTGTCCAATCCCTTCTGCTGGCGCAAATTGGTCAATTCAAAACGCTGCTCTGCGGCTTCAACAATCTGTTCTTGGTCCTGTTTTTGTTGATAGATGGTTTGGGCCAAAATGAGCAAATCGGCGACTTCTTGAGCGCTTCTAAGAAGAAGATTGTTATAATCATTGACAGCGGCGTCGAATTGGGCTTTCTTTGCCCGAATGTTTGCACGAATCGCACCAGCGGTAAAAATCGGGAGATGGATTGCAGGTTGTAGCGCGGCTCTTTTACTTTGCGAATTTAAAAGAAAATGATACTGCGTACTTTCCAGGCCGATCAAAGCCGTCAGATTGATATCAGGATAAAAATCGGCTTTGGCCGCCCCAACCTCATGAGCTAAAGCCTCTACACGCCAGATTTGGGCCATAAGATCGGGGCGGCGTGCTAAAAGGTCTAATGAAAGGTTGCTGGGAACCGGCAGATATTGAAGAGGAGGGGAGAACTCTTGATCAAGCGCCAAAGGCGCGTCTGGACCTTGCCCGCGTAAAATATTGATCAGATGGCGGTCGGTCTCTATTTCATCTTTAATATTAAGCAGCCATTGCTCTGCTTCAAGCAAATTTTCTTCGGAAAGGAGAGGTTGGAGCTTGGAAAGCAAAGCTTTTTCCTGAAGTAAATTTTGAAGCTCAAAAATTTCTTGGCGCACCTGCACGAGTTGCTCATAGAGGTCCTTGCGCAAAAGATTGGTCTTTAAGGCGAAATATGCTTGTGCCAGCGACGTCGTCACGATGAGCTGGACCTCGGCACTTTCTGCTTCTTGTGCTTTGCTTTCACCAAGAGCGGCTAAGAACAAATTCCTATTTTTCCCCCAGAAATCAAACTCATAAGTAAAAGATAAAGTCAAATCGACAAGATTAGCATTGATGGGCAGGCGAGGATTAAAGGCCCGGTAAAGCCCATGATAACTTAAGTATTCCCAGCTCTCATCGGCATCAAAAAAGATCAAAGGAAATAATCTTGATCGAGCTACTTTTGCAATTTGTTTTGCTGATTCAACGCGTTTTTCGACTCTTTGAATGTTAGGATTTTGGTAAGCGGCTTCTAAGATCAGCTGATTGAGTTGATCGGATTGAAAGATGGCCCACCAGTTTGATTCAGGCCAATTTCCGCTTGTAAAAACACCGCTCACTAGGCTTTTTTCGACAGATAGTTCGATGGAGGGAGGAGGAAGAAGATTTGCAGTTTGCTCGTCTTTAGGCAAGGAGACACATCCAGAAAGACACAGCAAACAGCCAAAGATCCATTTCTTTTCAAAAATAAAATAAGTCATGGGATTTATTTATCATAATACCATTCCTCATTATTAATTTATAATCATCAAGGCGTCAATGTATTTTAACTTGCGTTTTCTCAAACTATACCCTTCGTAGATGAAAAACTTAGAGAACGTCTTTTAAATGCGGGAAAAATTGTTTGACTGCATAATGTATGCATGCATTTTTTGACTGATCAAGTTCGATAGGCTAAGTTAGTACGCAATGGGAAGTTCTTTTTCCGAACTAATTGGATATATCGCGTGAGCATTTCTCCACAGAGCACCTGAGACTTTTGGATTGGAAGTGTAAATGGAATCAATTTCACTCATCAATTTGATGATTCCCTGTTTAGCTTCCCCTCGCATTTCTTTAGTTGTCTCCTTCTTGGGTGTTTGCAGAACAGTTTTATAAGAAAGCATCAATTTTAGAACGGGCACCTGGATTGGCGTCAATGGGCAAGGCCATGTCCCGCGATATTCCTTCTTATTTTGTGTGTGCATAAACCGGTCAACTCGAGCAGCAATATCCTGAGCATGGCCAGTCAGTTGTTGTAAGAGATAATGGTCCTTAAAATTAAGGGGTATATAGAAATAAGGAACAGCTTTTGAAAAGATCCCTTTGTTTACATACTTATGAACATAATTATGCGTTGCTAAGGCTGAATGATATTCATGCTGTTCAATTTGCTTGACAAACTCCTCCTTTCCTAGAGCTTCCGCTTGGCTATGCAGGTACTGCAAATCTTGACATTGCCGCGCGTTTTGCAGCTCAAAAAATAGAAAAGCAACCTGCTCTTGCAAAGAGCTTTGTCGATAGGATTTACTTAGCGTAATAGTATTGGTATCAAAATCATAGCTTGCTGGTTGTACTTGTAAACCAAACTTCAGATGAATTTTCTCTCCTTGAATGTCTACGATTTCCTTTAGCGTCTCAACGAGAGCAGCATCTTGCATGAGAAAATCAAGGGCTGGTTGAAAATCGGGTGAGTAAGATTGAAAAAATTGATGAGTATCAACATGGGGCTCGGACCATTTGTCATAGTTTACTGGAGTTGAATAAATATGTTGCGTAGGGAACATGCATTCTCCTCTTTAATTTTAAATAGGGAGGGCCAATTTAATCCTTCCCGTATTTTTAAACCATAAGATGTTAGAGAAGGTCTCTTAAAACTCAAATTATTATTTCAAATCGATTTTTATATGCGAGGAAGAGGAATATTTTGTACCGTCTTCCAGCAATAACCACCATAAGTACTGTTAATCGTAAACTCTTCTTCATTCTGCAATGGAGATCTTGCATTCCGCAGTGTTCCTCCCGTGGCAATCGAGAGATTCTGGGAAAATTTGATCAAAGTATTTGCATATTTCTCTATGTCCTCATTATTTTGCAGCAAAGTTTGCAAGTGTTTATAAACTTTGTTTTTAAACTTATCAGCAGGAAAGAGTCGGATGAGATCTAATTCATGGACTAAAGATAGCACTGCATGGACTAACCGGTCCTGTTCATTATTAATTTCAGCCTGGTTGTCATCGAAAGTTGACAAACGGATATATTTTGCTAACAATTCCCTGATCTTGGGATCGATCTTGAGCTGCTTAGCATATTCACGGAAAATCTCTGCTGAACGAGCGTTATAGTTATCCCCATCCAGTTTCCAACCACTCTCATCGCAACGACCTATTCTTAAGCAGTAAGCAGCTAATTGTAGAGCAAGAATGTTTTTTGGCGATGAGAATAAGCTATTTAGTGCGCCTCTCATACTAAGCTTGCCGAACTGAACAATGCATGGAAGCGCGGCTTCTACAAGACGGGCCTGTCGGGAACTATGGGTACCATTGTGATTCGGTCTATAAGCTGTTAATTTTGTTTTTGCAGAGACATAGGGAACTTCAATATCTTTAGTTGCTCTACTATCGTAAGGACGATTGACGGTAACAGCATTGATTAATTGGAATATTAGTCCAAGATTTTCCTTCGTGAAGGCAATGTGTTGAATATTTGCAATCGGAACTTGTACTGCCTCCTGATCTTTTTCGCCAGGTGGGGCATAGAGAGTTTCTGTCTTAATAAAATATTGTTGAGGTTTAGAGGAAGGAGGCATCGGGATTAAGCTGGGGGAAGGTGAGTGCAGTTTCCTGATCTGCTGTGCAATAAACTGTGTCAGCAGATAAGCATCCTTATATGCAGCTTTGCCGATGATTTTGCTTAGCGAGGCATCTTTTTTACCTACGTGATCAGAGATGAACAGAGCAGGAGTGACATAAGGATAAGCACCCTCACTCGGAGCATTATTGAATGCATTGAGAATATGAAAAGATTCAACGTCCACATTTGATATGGAGGTGAGATTTCTTTTTGTAGTGGCCAACCAATCGCCTGTTTCTAAAAGAGGACCAGATACAGTGATATTACTGTTTGGGGTAGCATTTGGTGGAATGAGCACATGACCTTTTTTGTAAGCTCGTTCTAGGTTTACACTTTTAATAGGCTTGCCTTGGCGGTCACAAATGTAGCTTTTATAAATAAATTCATAACCTCCTATAGGAGTCCTATAGTTAATCGAGCCACCAGCTCCTACTGTAACCAAGTAGTCTACTCGAGATTGTACAAGCAGGGAACGGGTTGCTTTGCCCGCTAGACTGCCGTTAGGCATGCGCAAAGCCAATAAAACTACAGATATGGGCTTTTGGCCTGGATTGGGAATAGAAACACGGGCATAATTTAATGCAAATGTCGGATTCCCTGGCGTAATGTATTTGGATTTGAGTGCTTCAAAGGCTTCGTCTTTGTTCATGCCAGGATACAGATATTGAGCAAACTCTGTCAACATACGCCGCGTATTTCCAAGCAGAAGGACTCGCATCGCAGGACCATATGCCTTATCTGCGCTTTCTAGATACTCTTTAGCTTTTTGAGCTAGAGCATTGACTTGTTGTTCCGTATATGTTTCTACATTTCCTTTAACTCCCATATCGAGAACAAGGATGTTCGCGTAACGTAACTGATAGAGTTGATGCTCTAGCGACTCAATAGAGGGTATATCGAAGATCAGAATATAATAATTGTAAAAACGTGCGAATTCTTCTTCTGTTTTCTGCTCAGGATTGATCAGTTTAATTTTGCGATCCTGATAGGTTTCGAATAAATAAAACTCCGATCCTCCTCCTGATATTTTGGTAATAGAGATAGGAAGATAATGGGTTACTGCTTGATTCAGTGTCCCGAAAAAGAACTTCACTTGACTTGTACCTGTTTTTTTACCTGGAAACAGTCTGGCAAGGCACGAGGACGAATCGACTTGTAGTAGATTAATGAGCGCAAAAGGAAGACGATTCTTAAGATAAGTATCTACAGCAAGTGTGTGAGATGCTTTCAATTTGTTTATTTCCGTATTATTCTTTGTCTCTAACAAAGATCCAGAACAAAACGGGAATTCACTGACTTTACTCTCAGATAAATCAATCTCTTTTCCTAGGACATCATCCGTTATTTTTTCTCGTTTGATAATTTCTAATGGATACGCCAAGAGAAGGATTTCTTGTAAAAATGATTGCAGATTATTGAACACTTCTGCAAATCGTTCCTCGCCAAATTTTTCTTTAAATGCTATAAGAATCTCATCTTTATTTTTTTGTTTTAGGTATAACGGAGGCGCTTCTCTACCTTGAAGAAAGTACTGCTGATATGTTTGAGAAAGAAGTTTTTTTAATTCTTCTATAGCTTTTTGTGGTGAGATGCTTTTTTGGAAAACATGAAAGGTAATTTCTTTAGTTTGGCTCATTAAATCATTATTCCCAATCTCCCGTATCAGCTCCAAAAGTTTTTGGGCGACTTTAATGATTGCCTTTTGCTCAAAACCCTTCTGCCTCCCTTGCTTGATTTCGTTAAGTTCGCGTCTAAGAGCGCCGATTCCTTTAAGCTGCGCAATCACGTGTTTTTCCCCACCCTCTATAGGAATTTGGTATATTTTACTTCTTTTTATTTTATCTTTTTGCAATTGCATGAGGGGAGACCACGACGAGTTGTTATTGTTCTCTGCTTGTGATAATTGCTCTTGTTTTTTTGATAATAGCTTTTTTTTCTCTGCTAACAGCTGTTCTTGTGGCTCGATATCTTTGGTTAATTTATCAATCCTGGCTTGCAAAAGACTTTTTCGTGCGCCTTTTTTGCTGGTTTGAAGAGCTGCATCTTGAGCATTTAGTTGTTTCTGTAACGCATCAACGTCTTTGCTTAAATCTGCAATTTCTTGTTCTAAATGGAGGGTCTCTTCTCTAATATACTCCATAACTTCCTTTGATGGAGGAGGGGGATCATTGGCGAGCAAGCGTACATCGAACGGGTCTCTTAAGTTTTCAGCATCTTGATATTCTTCAAAAGTAGTAAAATGGTGTCCGACTTTGCCCAGCTGCTGTTTTAAAAAATATCTCTCCTCGTCATTAAAATGACTCAAGTATTTTCCCTCTGCTCTTTGCTCTCTTTCTGTAGATTCTCCAAATTGCCATAAGTCTATTCTGAGCGATGGAGGTAGCATACCCGCAGGCTTAGCGATTTCTTGAGGCGCCTTTTGTGGTTTTTTTGCCTTTTCTTTAAATGCACTCAGAGCCAAAAGCGCTTCATTTTTTGCTTTTGTATCCCCTATTGACACGAATGATGTGTTAAATACTTGTGAACAACGTCCAACAATATTCCCTATGATGTATCCATTCTCTATTGTTCCAACTTCTTCCTGTGTATTCTGCTCTTCTGAATTATCAGTGCTAGGTTCCACAGCTTGGATGTGAGTGTCTAGTGGAATAAGGTTTGTATATTCAGCGGCTCCACTGATAGTAAGTCGATTAGTTGTCATAATTATTTACCTTAATTCTCTTCATTAAACGATAAGTCTTTTTATTATAAGAATAATGCAATTTTTAAAAAAAGTAAAATAAGTTCTTGCGCAAATGCAATTATATTTTAAATTTTTGGAAAAAGTTTTTGTATTGTTTATATTTATTTTTGAAATGCGTATTTATAAAAATATATTCTTAAAAAAGATGGTACAATAAATAAGCAGAAGATTGGGGTACGCCTCCTTTTTAAAGATGACAATTAT
>JASHXO010000136.1 GCA_030043495.1 Candidatus Rhabdochlamydia sp. | reverse complement strand
GAGGTACTGATCGGCTACGCTCCTCTCTTTCACTTCTTCGTCGATCAGAGCCTCTCTCTAGGTGTGATCGTTCGCGTGACCGTTTATGGTTTTCATCCCTGTAGCGAGATGGAGATAATGGTCGGCCGCGACGTCTTGCATGCTCATCATGTGTGACTTTTTCACGTAAAGGAGAAACGTTGCATTCTCGATGGCGGGATTCGTTTAAATGGTCTTGATAGATTCTATTGGCCTTTCTGAGAATGCTTTGGTTGATGTCTTCGGCTTCATCGACGTCTTCGTTGTCGAGGCTTGCTATATCAATTAAGTTAACTTTTTGAGACCGACCTATTCCAAGTCCTTGTTCATCGATTTCTTGTACGATGATGTCACGATTTGTAATGTGAATTTTAACATGAACTTCTTCGTTGGAATCTGGATTGGGTAAAAAATTTTTAAATTGATTTTGAAAGAGTTTGGTAGATACGAGTTTATCAAATTTTTCAGCAATTGACTCAGACAGCTCCGTTTGATGTCTTCGACAAAGCTTAAGCTCACGGGGGTTTGCTCTTCCGTTGTAAATATGAACATTTCTGATATCAGATGCACTGATTTTGGAAGACATGTAATTACCAAATTATTACTGATTAATGCTTATAATTATAATGTATTATTAATAAATAATCAACTTTAGTGGTTAATTGTTAATTGAGTTGTATTTTTTTTCTGTGCATTAATTTTTTTAGTTTACAAAAGAGCTGCTAGTCGCAAAAAAACAAGCGTGCTAAAGTGTGCATTTTTCAAATAAGATTGAGTTACCGAGTATAATGTAACAAAATTATTTAAAAAATTATTTCGAGGAAGCGTTTGTGCGCAGTCGATTAAAGTTTTTGTTTATATTTTTTGTTGGATATTTATCACTCTCGATGAGTTGTGCGGCAGAAAATGCACCCTCGGTTCTGTATCTCACTTGGATGCATGATCCCACGACAACGATGACTGTTCATTGGCATACTACCGATGAAGACCGGACTTCCCAAGTGGCTTACCGGAAAAAAGGAGAGTCGCAGTGGCAATTCAAGGAGGGCATTTACGGTGCGCTGACCAAAACGAATCTCTTGGTTCATACTGTAGAATTACACGAGTTGGAACCGGGGGAAGAATACCAATTTCGTCTTGTGGGAAAACGCGGAATTTACCATTTCAACACCCTCCCTAAAACGCTTTCAAGGCCTATTCGATTTGTCGTTGGAGGAGATGCTTATTTTTACCTTTCCGTGCTGCGTAAAATGAATGAGCAAATTGCCGCAAAAGATCCCGATTTTGTCGTGGTCGGCGGGGACATCGCCTACACAAATGGCCGCCGTGCAGTTTTTAAAGGAAAGGGATGGGAAATCAAGCGCTGGCGCACCTTTTTAAGAGAATGGAAAAGGCAGATGGTAACATCGGATGGACGGATGATCCCCATTGTTCCTGTCCTTGGCAATCACGATGTTAAAGCGTCCACATTGATCTCGATGTCCCACCATTTTCTTTTTTATGAGCTCTTTGCAACACCGGAAAAAGAAATTCCTTACCGCGTCCTTGATGCTGGAGATTATTTGAGCCTTTTTTTACTCGATTCCGGCCATACTTATCATATTGAAGGGCGTCAAACGCAGTGGTTGAAAAAAAAACTCTCTGAACGGGAAAACGTTCCCTATAAAATGGCCGCTTATCACATTGCAGCCTATCCTTCGGTCTATCCCTATCGAGGCCAGTCCCCAAACAAAATTCGCATGCAATGGAATCCGCTTTTTGAACGGTATCATTTGAATGTGGCATTCGAGCACCATAATCACGCCTATAAACGGACCCATCCGATGAAAGGAAACAAAATTGATCCTGATGGGGTGATTTACATGGGAGATGGATCTTGGGGTGTGACGCCGAGAAAACCTAAAAAATTATGGTATTTGGCGAATACAGCACAAGTTAACGCCGTCTGCCTCATTACTTTAAGTCGGGACTTGGGTTTGATTGAAGCCATGAGTATCCAAGGTGAAATCCTCGATTCAGTCGCGACATTTCCGACGCATGCGATGGTAGCCTGGAACGAAGGGCGCCTTCTGGAAAATTGAGCACTGTGGTTCCTTAATTACAGAAACTGGGCCATCTTTTCGAGGATCTGGTTCGATCGCGTCACAAATTGTGATAAGGCGCCCGGCTCAAGTTCTCGCTGGGATAAGAGCGATAATTCATAAAGATGATGGACCATTTCTTTGGCCAAAGCAGGATCTTTATTATTGAGCTGATAGATCGACTGGACGAGCTTGTTGTTAGTATTGACGACAAAGGTGCGTTTAGCGGCAAAGTTCTGTGGCAGGGCCTGTTGGGCAAGAGCCATTGTTTCACGCATGCGGCGCATTTCCTCATCGACAACGAGGAGTGCCGGCACGGAATCGGTCGTCAAACTTTTGGCTTCGACAGTGAGATTGTCGTTGCCGAGTTTGGATCGGATAAAATCGGCGATTTTGAAACTTTCCGTTCTGCCCTCAGCATCGAGCACTGTTTTTTCACGAGAAGTGTCAACAATGAACTCACTAATAGCCCCATCGACGCGCTGAAATTTGACGTCGCCCATTTTGTCTTCAAGGAGATTGATCAAAGGAGTGTCGACAAGCGAAGATGCGGCGAG
>JASHXO010000135.1 GCA_030043495.1 Candidatus Rhabdochlamydia sp. | reverse complement strand
AGATTTGAGCAAGATGCCGAGCATGACCTCGGTATCGACGAGGTTACGAGCGCAGCCCAAGCTGACGAAATAGATCTTATTGCCTAAATTTTGTAAACGTTTCATAAAGGAAAAATTGTAAAGATATACTCAATAAATCGCAAGAAAACTCTAAGAGCATGTTTACAAATTACTATAACTTGATTTTTGATGAATTTTTTTGCAGGTTTTAATGCCGCTTCGAAGCACATGCTTAAGTTATAAAGTAGGGCAAGAAGCGGCATTGGAAGGAAGATGCGAAAAAGGTCGCAAAAAGAGAACTATGGTCATTTGTAAACATCCTCTCAAAGATTGGAAAAAAAATCTTTCCAAGAATTCAATTTTAATATTTTAATTTGTCTGAAAGTGTTTTTTCTGAGAAAAAAACTTTTTTTACACTGAAAAATTGGAGTGATTATGAAAATATCGGAGCAGTCTGTCCCGCAAATTTGGATGCCCGGAGACAAAACTCTAGTGAAGGTTTGCTCGATTTTTTGAATGAATAACTCACAATCGGCAAAGCCTGGGAGGCTTTGCCGATATTCGGAGCATGTTTACACCTTTTCTTGGAAGAAGGCCTTTACGAAAAAATTAAATCGTTTATAGTGTCTGCTTTTGATAACACCAAGGATTTGCATGAATCGATGGATCTCATCTGGAGTCGTACTTTCACTGCTTCTTGTGACAGGCTGCAGCAAAAAAGATAAAACTTACCACCCAACTTCGCAAGAACTCCATTTAAACCTTCATTCCGAGCCGCCGACTATTGACCCGCGCAAAGCCACCGACACTATTTCTATTTCTGTTTTGAAAATGTGCTTTGAAGGTTTAACGCGAATCGATCCTTCAAACCAACCCATCCCCGCAGTTGCTGAAAAAATCGAGATCTCTGATAATCAAAAATGTTACACTTTTACTTTACGCCAGGCCAAATGGTCTGATGGTGAGCCCGTAACGGCTTATGATTTTGAGAAGACTTGGAAAGAAATCCTCGACCCCACCTTTCCCTGCGAATTCGCCATAGATCTATATGTCATTAAAAACGGCAAGGCCGCCAAGTCGCAGCGCTGTTCTGTCGATGAAATTGGAGTTAAAGCTTTAGATGATAGAACTCTTCGAGTCGAACTGGAGCATCCTGTTCCCTATTTCCTTTCCGCGCTTGCGACGCATGCCTTTTTTGCTACTCCGTCCCATATCACCGGCAAGTATCCAAATTGGACCCAAGATCATTATGTCGGCAATGGCCCCTTTCTCTTAAAAGAATGGCGCCATCACGATGCGATTGTCATGGTGAAAAATCTTCACTATTGGGACAAAGAAAACACAAAGCTCGAACGTATTTTGTTCACTTTGGTCGAAGATGAAACGACCGAATTGACAATGTTTGAAAATGGAGAGCTCGATTGGGCTGGATATCCCCTGTCAAATTTACCCACAGAAGCTCTGCCAATGCTCGCGAAAAAGGGGGCGCTTGAACGCTATAATATCGCGGGTACCTATTATTACGTCTTCAATGTCAAAGAATTTCCCTTTACAAATGCCAATATCCGCAAGGCATTTGCTTTGGCGATCAATCGGCAGGCGATCATTAGCAACGTCACGCAAATGGGGCAAATCCCAGCAATGAGCTTGATCCCGCCGACAATGTGGAAAAACCCTCACCGCTATTTCCAGGACAATGATATTGCGGAAGCAAAAAGGCTTTTTGCCTTTGGCTTGGAGGAATTGGGCACAACCGTCGACGCATTGCCGCCTATTACCTTGAGCTATAACACGCTTGTCGGCCATCACAAGATTGCCCAAGCCATTCAAGAGCAGTGGCATCAAGCCCTCGGAGTCCGTGTTAAATTAGAAAATAAAGAATGGAAAGTTTTCCTCGATGAGCTGCGCCATCATAAATTCCAGGTCGCCCGTATGGGCGGCTTGGCCAACGTCAATGACCCGAGTACCTTTTTGGACTTCTACCGCTATTTATCGAGCAGTAACAACCATTCACAATGGAACAATCCCAAATATTCCGAGTTACTCGAAGAAGCAGATCTGACAATTGATACAGACCATCGCATGGCACTGCTCAAGCAAGCAGAACAGGCCTTGATGGACGATATGCCGATTGCTCCTATCTACTTTTACACAGGTGCCTATGTCAAAAAACCGTATGTGAAAGGAATCTATCTCTCCGAATTAAATGACCTGGATCTCAAATGGGCTTACGTGGAGGTAGATGAACCTATCTCGAAATTCTAAAAACGTGCTTTTTGAGTCTTTTTCCACATCTTTTAATGCCACTTCTTGCCCTACTTTATTTAAGTATGTGCTGCAAAGTGGCATTAAAATCTGTGAAAAAATCCTTCAAAAATCAAATATTTTGAATTTCGAGATAGGCTCATGATAAAATATCTCGTTAAGAAAGCAAGTATCCTCTTGATTTCCCTCTTTACCGTGACGACATTGACTTTTTTCCTAATGCATGCAATTCCCGGAGATCCCTTCGTTCAAGAAAGGGCGATCCCAGAAGAAATTCTCGCAGCGATGCGCAAACATTATGGTCTCGATCAACCCCTTTACATTCAATACGGGAAGTACCTTAAAGGAATATTGACATTTGAACTGGGCCCTTCTTTCAAATATGAAGGACGTACGGTCAATGATATTATCTCTGATGGATTTCCTGTTTCTCTTTGCCTCGGCATGGAAGCATTGTGCATCGCAGTTTTTGGAGGCATTACCTTGGGTTCGATCGCCTCTCTCAACCACCTAAAGTGGCAGGACCATCTCATGATGGTGATTGCCGTCATCGGAATTTCTGTGCCCAGCTTTATTTTAGCCAGCTTCTTGCAATACTTTTTGGCGATGAAGCTCGATCTGCTTCCTGTCGCCCGCTGGGGAGACTTTTCCCAAACCGTTATGCCCGCAATCTCTCTTGCTGCTTTGCCTATGGCCTTTATCGCCAGACTGACACGTGCCAACATGATCGAAGTGATGCAACAGGATTATATTCAAACTGCAAAATCGAAAGGCCTCAATTCCTTTCAAATAGTCTTTTTCCATGTCACCCGCAATGCGCTCTTACCTGTTGTCACCTATCTTGGACCTTTATCTGCGGCCGTCCTCACGGGAAGCTTTGCGATTGAAAAAATTTTCGGCATTCCCGGACTTGGCCAGTGGTTTGTGACAAGCATTACCAATCGCGATTATACTGTGATTATGGGGACGACTATTTTTTATAGTGCGATCCTGATGCTATGCGTATTTTTGGTCGATCTCTTATACTGCTTGATTGATCCGAGAATCCAATTAAAAAAAGAATTTAATTAGGTGATGCCAGAGATGCAAAAAAATTATGGGGAAGATTTGAATCGATTCGACAAAAATACAACGGGACAACCCTATGCAGAACAGAAGAGCGAAAGTGATCGATTTAATGGTTCCATTGAAGATCTGTCCCTTAATCCCTCTTATCAACATCTTGATCTTGCATCATTGT
>JASHXO010000134.1 GCA_030043495.1 Candidatus Rhabdochlamydia sp. | reverse complement strand
TGTACGATCGATAATAATGGAAACCTCGATAGCTGCATCGTGATCCGTACCGCGTTTATCAAAGACGGCGTTGTCTCTGTGCGTTCCGGCGCCGGAATCGTCTTTGATTCCGATCCTAAACAAGAGGCAGAAGAAACCCGCGTAAAAGCAAAAGGCGTTATTAAAGCAGTTCATCTCGCAATGGCAGGTATTATATGATTTTGCTCATCGATAATTACGACAGTTTCACACATAACCTTTACCAACTGATTGCAAGTATTCAAAGGGATGTCAAGGTCGCGCGCAATAACCGCATTACTCTTGAGGAAATAGCCTCTTTGAAACCGCAAGCAATCATTCTTTCCCCAGGGCCAGGACGACCAGAAGAAGCAGGCATCTGTCTTGAGGTCATCCGCGCCTTCGCGCCTATCATTCCAATCCTTGGTGTCTGTTTGGGACATCAAGCGATTGGACTCGCCTTTGGCGGCCAAGTCGTTTCAGCTCCCGAAATCCTCCACGGGAAAAAATCGCTTGTGTTTCATCGCCGCCAAGGGGTTTTTAAGGGGATTACGCTTCCTTGCCTTGTAGGGCGCTATCACTCGCTTGTCGTCGATAAAAAATCCTTGCCCGCTTGCCTGAATATCGAAGCTGAAGATGTCGATGAAATTGTTATGGCGATCAAACACAAAGAATTTCCTTGTTATGGGTTGCAATTCCATCCCGAGTCCATTCTGACAGCCCAGGGAGAGTTGATAGTCCGCAATTTCTTAAAAGAGGCGGAGATATGTTAAAGCAAACGATTGAAAAACTCCTCTTGCAAGAAGATCTTTCTGCTGAAGAAAGCAAATGCGCAACTCATGAAATCTTTGGCGGCGCCAATTCTTATCAAACTGCTGCTTTTCTGATGCTGATGCGCGCCAAAGGAGAAACAGTAGATGAATTGTTTGGCGTTATTGAAGGGATGCGCAATCTCATGGTCCGCATATCTGTCAATTGCCCTGTCCTCGATATCGTCGGCACCGGTGGCGATGGTGCTCATACACTCAATATCTCAACGGCTTCTGCGATCCTCGCAGCCAGCTGCGGCGTCAAAATCGCTAAACATGGCAATCGCAGCGTCTCTTCTCTTTGTGGATCTGCCGATGTCCTCGATATTTTAGGCGTAAACATTCAATCAACTCCAGAGCAAATTGGACGCTCTATTGAAGAAATTGGAATTGGCTTTATGTTTGCACCTAAGTTTCATCCAGCCCTGATGCATTTAAAAGAAGTGCGCAAAGGATTGGGGACGCGTACGTTGTTCAATGTCATCGCTCCGCTGCTTAATCCAGCCCAAGCTCAACATTTAATGCTCGGGGTCTTTAATGAAGATCTCCTTGAGATCGCCGCATCGCTATTGTTGCGGCTAAACTCGAGCCGATCCTTTGTTTTCCATGGCTGCGGACTGGACGAGCTTTCTTGTGTAGGCCCTTCAAAAGTGATTGAGGTAAGTGAAAATGGAGTTCATCGATTTGTCCTCGATCCTGCAGAATTTGGGCTGAATTACTGCCACTTAGAAGACCTAAAAGGTAAAGATGCGCGCTATAATGCCGATAAAATTATTGAAGCGTTTAGTGGCGAGGATAGTCCTTTTGCTGATACCATCGCCTTAAATGCTGGAGTTGCTATTTATCTTTATGGAAAAGCCGAATCGATCATAGAGGGAATTGATAAAGCTAAGACTCATTTGAGAGGAAAAAAAGCCAATGAGCTCTTAATTCGTTGGAGGGAATATGTCTAATTATTTGACGGAAATTTTAAAGAACAAACAGCAAGAAGTCTTAAACCTTCCTGCGCCAATTCGATTTAAACACGCGCTTCAAAAGAATGGTTTAAGTGTGATTGCTGAGATCAAACGCAAATCTCCTTCCAAAGGAATGTTGAACTCCTCCATTGATCCGGCCTTACTTGCAAAACAGTACGTTGCTGGAGGTGCTGCTGCTATTTCTGTACTGACCGATGAGAAGCATTTTGGAGGCAGCTTGCACGATTTAAAAGCGGTCATTGGTGCGTGCCCAGGAATTCCCGTGCTTCGCAAAGACTTTATCATTGACCCAAAACAGCTCTATGAAACAGCTAGAGCCGGGGCCCATGCTGTGCTGCTCATCGCCGCAGCTTTGAACGATCGTCTTCCCGAGTTTGTGCGCATCGCTAAAAATTATGGCCTAGAAACTCTCGTCGAAGTCCACGATATCCATGAACTGAATTTGGCACATGTTGCAGGAGCGCAGATCATTGGAGTGAACAATCGCAATCTTTCCACATTCAATGTCTCACTAGAGACTGCGATCAAACTCTCTTCGCACTACTCAAAAGGAATTGTCAAAGTTGCTGAATCGGGAATCTTAAATGCTAGACATGCCTCGCAAATGCGAAAAGCGGGATATGATGCTATCCTCGTTGGGGAAGCCCTTGTCAAAGCACATGACCCTCGAGTTTTAATTGAGGAACTTCGCAATGTTCATTAAGATTTGTGGCGTGAGAGATCCTGAAATCGCTGCGTTTGCCGCCCAAAATGGCACACATTACATTGGAATGATCTTAACGCCAGGTTTTCGCAGATCTGTGACACTTGCGCGGGCTCGCAAGATTGCTGAAGCTGCTCGGAAAAACGGGGCTACCCCAGTTGGCGTTTTTGTGGCGGCAAACTCTCTTATTATCGAATCATCATGTCACTATCTCGGCATCGACCTTGTTCAAGCTTATCAACTTTCTTCAGAATTTCCTGAACATCTAAAACGCATTTTCATCAATGAGCCTGAAGCTTCTTTAAGGCCAGATCTTGATTTTCTCTTGATGGAAAGCAAAAAAGCTGGAAGCGGAGAAAGGATCGACGAAAGCAGTTTTTCGCCGCCTTTGACCAAACCCTGGTTTATAGCAGGGGGGCTAAATCCTGAAAATGTGAAAGAGATTATCATGCGCTATCGCCCAGATGGCGTCGACGTGTCAAGCGGAGTTGAAAAAGATGGAACTAAAAATCGCGAATTAATTTTGCAATTTATCGAAGGGGCTAAGAACTCATGTTTAATGTAAAAGAAGAAGAACTGGAGCCAAATGCAAAGTTCCACACCGGAAGAAAATCGATGATTTTGCCACCTCTTGCCAGAACCTGCTCAGCAGGTTCGGCCGGCGGCGAAGACATACCTTGGAAAGTAGAAGAGACGCCACCAGGGCTGCGGGCACTTTGCAAATGTTCAGTGAACACTTGCAAAGGGGAGCAGGTGAGCGAAGCGAACCAGATCGAGATGGCTAAAGGGCAATTTTATGCGATGAAGAGTTTTGAATTTGGCTCAACGTTTGGTGGGGCATATTTGCCCGAAATTTTGATCGCACCTATTCAATCTCTGAAAAGCGCATGGGAAGCTTATGGTTCTGATCCAGAATTTCTCCAAGAATTTGCTCAGATTCTTCAAGATTATGCAGGACGTGAAACACCCCTTACCGAAGTGAAGCGGTTTGCCGCCGCGGCAGGCGGCCCTCGCATTTTTTTAAAGCGCGAAGATTTAGTGCATACTGGAGCGCATAAGCTCAACAATGCGCTAGGACAGTGCCTCCTCGCCAAAAAAATGGGTAAAAAAAGGATTATCGCTGAAACCGGCGCCGGCCAACATGGCGTTGCAACGGCGACTGCTTGTGCTTATCTCGGCCTCAATTGCGTCATTTATATGGGCAAATTCGATATGCAAAGACAAGCTCCCAATGTGAGCAGAATGCGTCTCTTGGGTGCTGAAGTTGTTGCTGTTGAAAAAGGGAGTATGACTCTGAAAGATGCTGTCAACGAAGCGTTGCGCGACTGGTCATTTAATTACGAAGACTCCCATTATTGCTTGGGATCTGCGCTTGGGCCTCATCCTTATCCTAAAATGGTCGCGGCCTTCCAGTCGGTGATCGGCAAGGAAGCTATTGTCCAAATTCGCCAGAAAGTCGGCCGTGATCCTGATTTGATCGTTGCTTGTGTCGGCGGCGGTT
>JASHXO010000133.1 GCA_030043495.1 Candidatus Rhabdochlamydia sp. | reverse complement strand
AATGGATATTTTTGATTGTCCTTCACTCTTGGGTCTTTTAAAATAGAAAAATGCTTCCATATTGTATTGGTAAAGAGTTTTTCCTCATCAATTTTTTGCCCTGGGTGACTCATTTTTGCCTCCAAAAATTTGGTTGAAGGCTAAATGTTTACTTGATGATTGACAGTCTATCAACTGTTTTTTATGAAAACGCCCTGTTTCTTTTTTAACTTTGCCTTGACAAAACAAGGAATTTTCTAGAGAATATTTGTTTCAGTTCTTAAGATTCTTTGGTTTGTTCGTTGATCATGCTATATTCCTCGCGTAAATATACACGTAGAGGTTCTATGATGAAATCTATTATAAAGAAATTACTTGCTGGTATTCTTATGACAGGATCGTTTTTCTCCGCTTCTCTTTCTTCAGGCGAAAAGGCGGAAAGCACCCCCAATCCGCTCGTCCTCATCCTGCTTGGACCGCCTGGTTCTGGCAAAGGTACTCAAGCGGCGATGCTTCAAGATAAATTACACCTGCCGCATATATCCACCGGCGACTTGCTCCGCGACCACGTCCGTCGAAACACAGAACTTGGAAAACAAGCACAGACTTTTATGGACAAAGGACAGCTCGTCCCTGATGTTTTGATCCTCGATATGCTCTTTGAAAGAGTCTCTCAAGAAGATTGTGCTCATGGATACATCTTAGACGGATTCCCAAGGACCCTTCCTCAAGCAGAAGCACTCCAGGCAAGACTTAAGGGAAAACTAGCGCCTGTTGTCATCAACCTGGACCTGTCGGATGCCAAAATCATCGAGCGCCTGACAAACCGGGTCTCTTGCGAAAATTGCGGGACGCCTTACCATCTCATCTACTCCCCACCTAAAACACAAGGCACATGCGATAAATGCGGTGGCAAATTGATTCAACGTTCGGATGACACTGAAGCTGTAATCACAAAGCGTCTGAAAGTTTATCACGAACAGACCGCGCCTTTGATTGCGTATTATGCAAAACAAAAACTGCTTCATACCGTCAATTGCGACACGCCTAAGAAAAAAGTCTTTTCACAAGTGATTGCACAAATCCCCCCTAAAAAATAGACTGGCATGAAAACGGGTTCGGATCCTGCCGAATCCTTAAGATGAAAAGAGAGTTTTTTTATGGAAAGTTCGAACTTCGGCAAATGGTTCATCTATGTCGGACTGGGACTCGTCGTCATCGGTGTGTTGATTTGTCTGGGCAGCAAAATGGGAATCTCTTTTGGAAAACTCCCTGGAGACATCCACGTTCAAAAAGAGAAGTTTTCCTTCTACTTTCCGATTGCGACCTCCATTATCGTCAGCATTGTGCTGACCGTCCTCATCAATTTGATTTTTTGGTTTCTGAGGAAGTAATCGCCTCTAAGAGTGTGTTTACAAATTACCATAGCCTGGTTTTTGATGAATTTTTTTCGTGTTTTAAGGTAGCTTAATTTTAAAAACCTTTTCCAAAAAATTTGAATATTGTGAACTCAGCCCTTAAGGGCCGGGTCTCCGCCGGAAGATGGATCATTTAAATAGCTCACTCACTGAGATCCTGAAGGATATTAGCGACAACCGCGCTCCAACCGGTTTGGTGCGAAGCCCCAAGCCCTCTCCCCATATCTCCATGATAATGCTCGAAAAATTGGATGAACTCTTGCCAATGCGGATCTTGGAGGCCTGTGTCATGATAGATTGGACGTCGCCCTGAGGGGTCCTTGAGAAAAAGCGCAACCAAACGCCTGCGTAGATCGCCGATCATCTCTTTCAGGGTAATTTCTTTGTCTTGAACTTTGACTTGAAAATCTGAGCCGACCGTTTCGGAAAGCCGCCATAATGCACAGATGAATAAATAATTCACAGGAAACCAGATCGGCCCTCTCCAATTGGAATTGCCACCTTTAATTTTTTCAAAAGATTCGCCAGGTTCATACCCTACAGCCATTCCGCGGAAGACGAAAGGATGCTTTTCATGGAATTTTGATAAACTGCGCAATCCAAATGGTGAAAGAAATTCATTGGGTTCCCAAGCTTTTTCCAATACCCGTCGCATCTGTTCAAGTGTCATTAGTGAAAACAAGTACCGTTTTTTTCCGTCAAAATCATATTCAGTGATGCAACGGCCAACCAATTTATGAAAATGGCGAAGGTACACTTGAAAGTGCTCATAAAAATCGTGATATTGCATGAGCTCTTCTTCTTCGAAAAATTCGATCGAAAAAAACGGGATCAAGCCGACAAAAGAGCGGACTTTCATCCGCACATGCTCCCCGTTCGAAAAGCAAAGAGTATCATAAAAAAAGCCGTCTTGTTCATCCCATAAATCTACAGGCCTTGCCCGCGTTCCCTGGATAGCTCCTGCAATGGAAATAAAATGCTCGAGAAAGACCATGGCCAATTTTTCATAGAGAGGGTTTTTCTTGGCAAGTTCTAAGGACATCCTTAGCATGACGAGTGCAAAAAAACCCATCCACCCGGTGCCATCGGACTCTTCGAAATAATCGCCTTTAGAAAGGGGCTTGCTGCGATCAATGATCGAAATATTATCTAAGCCTAAAAACCCTCCTTCGAATACGTTATTGCCTAGATGGTCGACTTTGTTGACCCACCAATTGAAATTATCCATCAATTTCAAAAAGCAAAACTCTAAGAAATTGAAATCAGCTGTTTGTTTTTCCTTTTTTTCCCGTTGATAAATTTTCCAGACCGCCCAGGCTTGAACAGGGGGATTGGCTTCCGAAAAACTCCATTCGTAAGCGGGAACTTGGCCATTTGGGTGTTGGTATTTATGTTCAAAGAAAATGGCTATATGAAATTTAGCAAACGGAATATCGACAAGAGAAAGGACCACTGCATGGAAAGCTGAGTCCCAAGAAGCAAACCACGGATATTCCCACTTGTCCGGCATGACGAGAAGATTATGAGAATGTAAGTGCCGCCAATGGCTGTTGCGAATGTCATAACGGGAAGGTGGAGGGGGCAATATCGGATCGTCGCCGTCGAGCCACCTTTTCACATCGAAATAATAAAATTGCGTGCTCCAGAGGGTTCCTGCAATTGCCTGACGTTGGACTTGTTTTTCTTCCAGAGTCATTTTTTTTGATTGGATCGAGGCAAAATAATCATCGGCTTCTTTTTTTCTTGCCGCAATCACTTTATCAACATCATTTAAAGGAGCTTTTGCCAGCTGTGGAGACAAGCGAAACTTAAAGACTTTTGACTGCTTCGCCGGGGTATGGACCTCATTGTATAAAAAGCAGGCCTTAGTCCCCTTTTTTCCGGGATTGACGCATTTTTCTTTGTTGACCACATAGCGATGAAAGGCGTCTTTGACATAAGGGGTGGTGCTGCGCACTTCTGGACCATAGAACCGTTCACAGTGTGTTTCATTATTGGTGAACAATAATTCGTCTGCAGGGTCTCCTGCCAGGTACATTGTGGAGAATTGATAATCTTCGGAAAGCCAGTCCGGGGCTGGAGCTCTTTTAGGATCTGCGTAAAGGCTTTGAAATTTTGAGGAATATGGCCCTTCTTGGATTTCTGGCTCGAGTTCCCACTGCTTGTTCCAAGCCCAGCGATTGCGGAACCATAGCTGCGGCAAAATCGTGATTGTCGCATCTTTCTCACTCCGGTTGAACACTTCAATCCGAATACAAGTATCCTCTTGAGAAGCTTTTGCATATTCGACAACAATATCAAAGAACTCGTTCTTGGAAAAAATTCCGGTATCGATCAACTCAAATTCACGATCTTTAGTCGTACGTTTTTGATTTTCTTCAACTAACTGATCATAAGGAAATGCGTTCTGCGGAAAACGGTACAGAAATTTCATATAAGAATGGGTCGGCGTCGCATCGAGATAGTAGTAGTACTCCTTGACATCTTCGCCGTGATTTCCTTCATAGGGATTGAGCCCGAACAGCCGTTCCTTAAGAATAGGATCTTTGCCGTTCCATAGAGCTAAAGAAAACACCAACATCTGATAAAAATCACACCAGCCCGCAAGACCGTCTTCTCCCCAACGATACGCTTTAGACCGCGCCATATCGTGCGGCAAATAATTCCAGGCATCCCCATTGGCGCTATAATCTTCGCGGACTGTTCCCCATGCGCGTTCAGAAACATAAGCTCCCCATTTGCGCCATGGAGGAATCTTCTTGTCCAAGGAATCTTCGATTCGGATCAATTCTTTGCTTTTGGGCATTTTGCTTAACTCATAAAGCCTTCTATCATTCTGAATTAATTTATTTATATTAAAAATTTTAATTACATCGCAAGAAATAGGAATGGTTTAAAAAAGAGCTAAGTTCACGAGATTTATAGTTTCTGCTACAAGGCTTATATGAAGCAGAAATTATCCTCTCTTCTCGTTTTAGCGACTTTTTTTCTCATCGGCCTTGTCCAAGGGGTGGGATTTACAACGATTCCTTCCGCAAGTAATTTTCTCACGTCATCAAGCGGATTTTCTTTCAATCCCGAACAATACGGCGCTCTATTTTTGCCAATGTTCGTCGGTGCAATTTTCGCCTCCTTTTTTGGAGGAACGGTCGCTAAAAGGATCGGCATCAAATCTGTCTTCAGCATCGGGCAAATTTTCAATATTATTTCAATGCTGTTTTTTGCGATTGCCTCTCTCTATTTGAAGGAGATATCCATTTCCTTCCCGCTTTTTATGATTTTGATGCTTTGTGTTGGACTTGGCTTCGGGGCAGTGCTCACCTCTTTGAATTCCTTTGCATTTTTCTTTTTTCCTAAAAGACCGAAAACTGCGCTGACGGCGTTGCATTCATGTCTTGGCATTGGGACTGCGATTGGGCCTCTGGCCTTTGCTTACTTTCTCAAACATGGGGTATGGTGGTATGATCCGATCTGGATTGGAACACTTTATTTCTTATTGCTTTTGGCAGCGCTTGTGGGCTTTCCAAATCCGCATCAACTGATAGTGGAGAAAAAAGCGAATTCGAAAAAAATGCCTATCGCTTCTCCGATCTTATGGAGCTTCATCGCGATTGCGTTACTGTATGGGATTTGCGAGACGACCTTTGGCAACTGGGGGCCGATTTTCTTACATCAAGGGAAACACCTCATGCCGGCAAGCGCTGACTTTGCTCTTTCGCTTTTTTGGGGCATAATCACTTTAGGGAGGATTGCAACTGTCTTTCTCTCATTTGTTGTCCCAGCCCGTTACCTTTACTGTTCTATGCCGCCGATCATCCTGATCGGGCTGATCTTGCTTTATCCTTTTGTCAGCGAATCTTGGCTTTTCTTGTCATTTGCTATCGCTGGGCTAGGTTGCTCGGCGATGCTGCCCCTTAGCATTGGTTTTGCCCAAGAGCGCTTTACCTCGATTGCACCGCTGATTTCTGGGGTGATGATCGGGACCTACATGCTGGGTTTTGGCCTAGCATCCCAAGGCGTAGGACTCATTTACAAATTCTTGCATATTTCCTTCTCGACTTTATTTGCCTCTTTGAGCGGACCTGTGATTCTTCTGTTCTTACTCTGCGTGTTTGTTACCTACGAAGAAAAAGCGCGACGTTAGATCATCTTCTTTTATAAACTTGGATCCATCCACCGGCGATGACGAGGATGGCGCCGATCAGTGAAAGCCAATTGGGGAGATGATGAAAAATTGCCCAATCTAAAATTGCTGAAAGAATGATCGAGCCATAAAGAAAAGGAGCAAGTGCGGACGCTTTGCCATGTTTATAGGCTTCTCCTCTGAAAGATTGGTTTAATATGCTGGCTACACCAAGACAAATGATATTCACCCAAAGCAAAGAAGAATAATGCTCCAATGAGTTGACTTCGCCGAAAAATTCTTTGGAGAACACGAAAACGATCGCTGAAACTACTGAGCACAAAAAAAACAGATAAAAGAGATTGGACTTTTGATTTTCATACTTTGCCTGATGCCCATATAAAACTTGCGAGCCCGCTTGTCCAAGCGGTGCTAAGAACCCAGCAATACTGAGCTTAGCAAAAATCGACGTATTGGGCTGTAAAATACAGAGTACACCTATAAAAGAGATGGCAATGCTCAAAATAACCTTTTTTTCAAAGCGATGTTTAAAAAAAACGCGTTCTAAAATGGGCATGAAAAGCGGAGCTGTATTTTGCATCACTGTAGCATCAAGCAAAGTCGAATACATTAAATAGTAAAAGATCGAATATTGATAGATCAAAATACAACCGCATCGCAGAAGTTGCATCTTGAAATTGCTCTTTAAGAATAGTTCTTTGATCGAAGCCGACCACAATAGATATGGAATTAGAAGCACAAGAGGGATCCCAAAGCGCAAGAAAACGAGCAGAAAATAGGAGATGTTGTCTGTACCGAATTTGGCAAAAAGCGTGAAAAAAGAGAGCGTCGCAGCGGAAAGGAGCATGTAAAAAGCTCCTTTTTCAAATTCTTCTTTCGATCTAAAGAATCTAAACCGCAATTTGCCTCCGCATATTAATTTGTTTTTATCTCTAAAAGAATATTTGTTCAATAACCCTTATAAACCGCCTGTTTAAAATTTTTATACAGCTTTATGCTATTGACCTGCCCTCGAGAAAAATGCTATAATTTCCTTCCTATTAAATTAATTTGTTAACATATGATCAAAGTTGGCACTTACAACGTCCTGAATCCGACGTTTGCGGCTCGCACTCCCATCCCTTTTCTTCCTAGTGGAGGAACTAATTGGGGCACCCGTGAATTATCGATTTGTCAAAATTTGATGCAAGCCGACCTCGACATCTTCTCTCTACAGGAAATCTCTCAACAAAACTTTCAAACATTAAGAAATCGATTAGGTCCTCAATATCAAGCGGTCTATACTGGCCACAGTTCAAGCTCTGATGGAGTTGCCTTTTTTTATAAAACAAACCGATTTGCGGTTTCTAACCAAAGCAGTCCCTCCTATGCTACTATTGCCGGGCAAACTCGATATTCAATTATTTGTGATTTAAAAGATCAACAAACGCAGCGAACATATCAGGTCGCGGCAACACATCTATTTGGCGGCCCGCATCGTGAAAATGGAAATTCTCAACTTGCACAGTTGCTCAGGTTAACAAATTCCACCAACACAGCTGCAACCATTGTTTTGGGCGATTTTAATGAAGATCAATATGCCGGAGTGAATTCGCGGCTAGCGATGATGAATACTTCAGGTTTTCAGCATGACGGATCGACTCAGGAATCAGAAATTGGTAGGAATCGCAGAATCGATTGGATTTTTGCAAGATCGGCGTTTCCCATGGCAATGCAGCCATTGCCACTTCCCGGACAAATTGTCGCCAGCGACCATTATCTCGTCGGTTCGCAAATCCATTTAACGATGCCCTCTCTTCTCACTCCGCAAACAACGACAATTGCCCAGCCTCCAATACAGTCTGATTCTTCTGAAATGGGATTATCATCCTGGGACTATCTCAATCCATTGAAGTGGGCGGAATGGATTTGTGATTGGATCAAGCGCCTATTTGCTTAAAATTTAGCCCCATAATTCTTTTAAGCGCTCATCTCTGCGGCAGCAACGCCGATAAGATTTGTAATGGACTGGATTTGTCTCATAAAACCCCTGCTGATAGTCTTCAGCGGGATAAAAGACGTCTAACGGTCTGATTTGCGTGTAGATGGCTTTTCCATTCAACAATTGCCTCTTTGGATTTCTTGGCTAACATTTTCTGTTCGTCATTCACATAAAAGATCGCTTCTTCAGTGTGAGACCCATTCATTTCAATTTTCTCCCTTCAATCCATAGAGAAAAAATTCCACCTCCTGTCACCAAAACGATTCCCAGGACTGTCAAAAGACTAGGAAGAAGATGAAAAAAAAGCCAATTTAAAAACACTGTGAACACAATGACTGAATAAAAAAGAATACTGACAAGAGTTATCGTAACCCGTTTGGCAGCCAGTGTAAAACAGTAGAGTGTCCCGAGATAACAAATCCCCATTAAAATTACAAAAATCCAAACAGAATTTTGCAGCGCCTGCCATGTCCAAATTAACGGGATAGCAGAAATGATCATTGCCATTGTCAAAAAATAAAAAACGATTCTGGGCGCAGGTTCTGTATAACTCAACTTACGGATAGAGACCCAGGACAAAGAAGCTGCCACAGCGGACAGGATTCCCCAAACGCCTCCTACATTGAACATCTGTTTGTCCGGTCTTAAGATCAATCCGATGCCGATCACGCCAAGAGCGATAGCAAACCAGATACGGTGGTTGATTGGGATTTTCAAGATGAAATAAGCAGTGATCGGCATGAAAATCGGCGCGGAATTATTGAGCATGACCGCATCGACAAGAGGAATCGTCTGCAATGAGACGACTAGAAAATAGACAATGCCAAGACCAAAAATGGTTCGCAATAAATGCCAAGTGAATTGGCTCGTCTTAAGCTCATGGATTTGCTTAGTCAAAAGATAAGGGACCAGGCCGATCCAACTGACAAAAAAAGTAAAGAAGGAGATCTGAAAAAAGTTGACGCCTTTTTGTTGGGTCCATTTTGCAAGCAAACTGTAGAATGCATAGAACAAGCCGCTAAGCAAAGTCAACAATGCCCCTTGCAGAAGCTTTTGTTCTTTGACTGCTTTTTCTTCAGACATGTTCTTGCCTCCTTCGAGGATCTGTGGAATAACATCCTTTGTGAGTTAGGATAGAGGTTTTTCTCAAAAAACGAAATCAACTTTTCGCAGGCATCGCGGCTGGCAATGTCATCCTCCTGCGGCGATCCTCCGAGTGAAAGCCAAAATTTAAGGTCTCTAGTGCTCTGCAAAAATTAAGTTTACAGAGCACTAGTATACTTCAGCGTCTAAAAAATCCCAACAGCGTTGAAAGGGAAGCACATATGTTACTTCAAATTGCAAACCAAAATCAAAAATTTCAAATATTAACTCCCTTGTTTTCTAAGGATATTACAATTACAATAACGCGGGAAAAATTTAAGGTTTTTTATGACATTGTCTCCTGTAGATCATACTTCAAAAGCTATTCATTTCCCACCTCTGGAAAATTTGCAAAAATTTTCCCCTCCTAAAGCCGTCGATGTCCTAAAAACGGCCGCAACACCTTTCTGGGCAGGCGAAGTCTGGGACAGAATTGTCGAGTGTTTCAAAAAGATTTGGGATTCTATCAGCAGATGTTTTGGAATGAATACTCAAACCCTAACGAGCACTCTCGGACTTCATTCTCCGCGGATTATTGACCCTTCGCAGTGCAGGCATCACATTGCAAACCCAAATAAATTGTTCGTCTATAATCAGATTGCACAAGGCCGTTCTGTTGGAGACCAGGTCACAGTGAGAAAATTCGGTTTGAATGATCCACACTCTTTAGAATCACATCCTCTTTTTAATCCGACAAGGCCCCACATCGTTTCTGTGAACGGACCTTTTCACTATGATGCTTCAACAGGTGATACTGTCCATTGGACGGCCAACTTCGCAGATATGAACCTCTTCGGATTTTGCGAAGGGCCACTCTTTGCCCAAGATGAACTCCAAGTTCTAGAACATCCGGCTTTGGCCCATATCAAAGATGCATTGTCTCCTGATGAACGTACGCTTCATCCTTTCGAGGTTGCCCTTTTTCAGAATGTGCCGCGTTTGGGGGCTTTGGACACGACCACTCCTCTTAGCCCACTCCCTAATGCACCAACCCTCTATGGAAACTATTTTGCAGCTGCCACACGAGTGGAAATCTTGTCGCGTTTGACACGGTTCGA
>JASHXO010000015.1 GCA_030043495.1 Candidatus Rhabdochlamydia sp. | reverse complement strand
AATGACCGCTTCGGTATCTTGAACTTCTGCCAAGAAGTGCTGTAATACTTTTAGAATGTATTTTGGCGTATTATAGACGCCCGATGTCAAGTAGGCGATTTCTAGGTGCGGCTTGTTGGTTTGTAATAGAGCGATCAATGTTGTCGTCGTCGGGGCCTCATCGACCAGGTGAGGGACAATCCAAATGGCAAATTGCTCGTTGAATAAAGTGACTTTGTCTGGAGTTTCAATGATGTGGAAGTAATGATTGAGCTGGTCGTCGCTGATCGCGTGTTCCAACTCTGTGTTATTGAGCAAGCCCAAATCGTTGAGCAATTTTAGATCCACTTGTATAATCCCATCGGGAATCCATTTCAAAAGGTCCTTGGAAAATTCCTTATAGGCTTCTTCCAAAATGTTTGGGTTAATCATCGGTCCTGCTCCTCTCCTAATTTTCCCGCCTTACTCTAAGTTTAGCTCCAAAGAGAGGGGGTTGTCAAGCGTGTTAACTAAAATTTTTATACTTATTACTTTACTATTTTTTTTAAAGCTTGTTGTAAAAATTTTTTTTAAAAATGGAGCTTGAGTTTTGGCAGGTTATTTGTCATGCTAATATTCGAACACACTCATTTTCACTACGTTATCTTCTTCACTCCCTCATGAAGCAAGCTAAAGGCAAGCAAAATTTTTAAAACTTCAAATTGATCATCAGCGCTTTATGAAAATTGAGCTCCACATTCTCCTTTTTCTCTGTTTATTCATCTTTTTGCCTCTTCAAGCCTCATCACCTCTGAAAGTCGAAGTCTCAGCCAAAGGGGCGATTTTAATGAATACCGAGACGGGAGCGGTCATCTGGGAAAAAAACGCAAGGGCACCTTTTTATCCAGCCAGCACGACGAAGATCATCACCGCCCTATATGCTCTTGAGAAAAGAGGGGGTGCTTTAGATGAGCTCATCACTGCCTCATATGATGCCGTTGCTGCCGTACATCCTAGTGTCAGAAGAGCGGGCAATGGCGGGCATCCTCCTTATAGGTTGGAATTTGGGGGAACACATATGGGCATCAAGACGGGAGAAACTCTGCCATTTCGGACATTGATCTACGGGCTGATGCTGACGTCAGGCAATGATGCTGCAAATGTGATTGCAGAGCACGTGTCTGGAAACGTTTCTACTTTTATGGAGGAATTGAATAGATTTGTACGTGAAAAGGGATGTTTAAATACTGTTTTGCATACTCCACATGGGCTCCCTTACCCCGAACACAAGACAACAGCTTATGATTTGGCAATTTTAGCGCGTGAAGCATTGAAAAGCCCCTTTTTTCGAGAAGTTGTCAAATCAACTCAATATACTCGCCCCCAAACAAACAAGCAGCCTGAATCCACTCTTTATCAACATAATGCCCTAATTAAACCAGGCCGTTTTTACTATTCTAAGGCGGTCGGCATTAAAACCGGCTACACCTTAAGCGGCGGCTATACTATGGTTGCAGCGGCTGAAGATCCGCAACGGAAGCTAGTCGCTGTGCTTTTAGGATGTGAAAAAATCGAGCAGCGATACAAGGATGCCATCGCTTTGTTTGAAGCGGGATTCAATGAGAAAAAAGTATCACGCACTCTATTCTCAAAAGGATTTGATCTTTTTAATTATTCTGTAGAAGGAGGCAAGATTCCTTTGCAAGCCTATCTTTCTCAAGATATTGTCCTGGAATATTTTCCTTCAGAAGAACCTCTGTTTAGAACTGCTGTCTCATGGCAAGTACAGCCATTGCCAATTTTAGCCGGCCAAAAGGTTGCTGCGATGCAAATCTATTCATCCGAAAATAAACTATTGTCTTCTGCTCCCTTATTTGCGGTAAGAGCAGTAGAACCCACGCTGCATTACCAGATTCTCGTGGTCTGGAAAAAAGTTAAAAAGGGAATTTGGGATCATGTCTCCCTGTGTATGGCCGTGGGCGGAATATTAATTCTAGGTAGTACTTTTTATTATTCTCACCGGTCTAAGAAGCATTCAATAGGTGGAAAAAAGCAATGAATTCATCGATAGCAAGTTCTTCAGGCCTTGCAGTGTTGGGATACCCCAATTTGACAAGGGCTTGTTCTATTTTTTCAATCGGATAAAGATCTTTCAAGGATGCGCGCAGCATTTTCCTTCGTTTCCCAAAGGCCGTTCTCGTCAGTAGAAAGAACGCATCAGAATGGGTCTTGAGAAGTGGAGGATGAAGCTTGCAGTGTACGACAGAGGAATGTACCTTGGGCCTCGGATAAAAACAATTTGGGCTTACTGTAAAACTTTTATCAATATTGGCATAAAATTGAAGAAAAAGTGTGAGGCTGCTGTATTCCGGTGTCCTTTTTTCAGCAATCATACGATCAGCAAATTCCTTTTGAACCATAATTGTCAACGATTCGATGTCCTGATAAAGCGGAAGCAGAAAAGTGAGAATTGGAGTGGTGATATGGTAAGGAAGATTAGCGACGACCTTGTATTTTCCCGGATGTTTTTGTAAAAAATCGGCGAGAGGAAATTTTAAGATGTCGCTGCAAATAATTTCGAGGCGACGATCTGGGACCTGCAGACGATGCAGTTCTTTTGCAAAGAGGGCATCCATCTCGATTGCAGTGACAAAGGCTCCCTTTTTTAACAGGGCTTCAGTTAATGCGCCAGGCCCAGGTCCGATTTCGATAACGCGATCGCCGCTTGAAACGAAAGCCGTGTCGACAATTTTTTGAATGATGTTCCCATCGATCAGAAAATTTTGCGAAAGACCCTTTTTAGCATTCAACCCTCGTTCTTTAAGAAAAGCTTGGAGCTCAGAGGGTCTGAAGATATTCATCGAATCGCAAACGGTTGAAAATCTTTAGGCAGTGTTTCAGTCATATGCTTTTCATCGTAACCTAAGCGATCGCGCAGTTTAGAGATATAGTGCGAGTTTTCTTTACTAGCTGCTTCTTGGAGAAGTTGATCTTTCAACCGATCAGCCATTTTTTCGAAAGGAGGAATGACTTTT
>JASHXO010000132.1 GCA_030043495.1 Candidatus Rhabdochlamydia sp. | reverse complement strand
TAATTCTCCGCACAACTTTCCAGCATCTTTCATGATCCAGTAGAAATTCTCGTACACTTGCTTGACCAGAGGTTCAGGCAAATTCGCACTTGGCACTACTTGCGGATACCAACCAGCATCCTTAGAAGAAGATCTATTCGCTTGCAAATTAGTAGCGATAGTAATCAGATAAGCGTTCCCAGTTTTGCGAATTGCTAGTTCAGCTGGAAGTGCATCGCTTCCAACTACAGGAGTCGGAATCGCAGGAGCTATAATTACAGTAGGTCTTGGTTGCGGTTTTGGTGGTTCTTTCTTTTTCTCTACCTTTTTTACAGCAGGCTTACGTGGAGTCAAATCTTCTACAATTTTCATTTGAGCATTTTTAGCAGTTTTTAATTCTTCGTCTTTACTATGTTTTGATCGATCGAAAATGAACTTCCAGTAAGCAAAATAGTCATTGATAAAGTTGATCTTCGCTTCATCGGAATTCAAAGGATAAATCGAATTAGATTTGAACTGATTCAATCGATCGAATAAACCGTTGGGAACTTCTGAATTTCCATTTAACAGTTCAAGTTTGTCTATCGCATCCGCTAAAGCCTGCTTATTCGTCGTAAAATCAGCGGAAAAATCTTTTAAGAGTTGTAGATGCTGTCCAAAATTATCCGTCGCTTTGAGTTCAGCATTAGGAGAATTATCAAAATCATCGTGTACTAAATTGATGACTTCTTTGACACTTTCCAGGCTTTGAACTTTTGCTTTAGATATCAGATCGATTGATGAATTTATAACTCCGCAAATAAGAGTATAATTCTTCAATTCTTTCTTGAGTTTCTCAATACCAGATATTGCTGTGACAAGCTCCCCGCGCTTAAGAGTATTTTGAGAGTTCTGTTGATATTTTGTCAGGCGTCCTCGAATGATTTCGAGTTCCTTTTGAGTCTTTGATTTTTCAGACTTAAAAGAAGAAATAATGTTCTGAAGATTTCTTTTGATTATCCTTAGATTAGTCTTTATGTAAGGAATAATGATATTTCTTTCCCAATAATCAAAATTAACCATTTCTTCTGAAATCCGTTCTCCGCGAGAAAGTGCATCTAATTTTGTTCTATAAGTTTCCAATACATTTTGGGAAAATCCTAACCTCGATAAAAAAGGTACAACCGTGTCGCGCAATGTTGCGGACAATTCATTGAGATTTTTCGTTTTTCTATCTCTAATAATGTCCGTGATTCTTTTTGTCGCATCATCAACAGCAGTTTTTGCGATTGGGGCTTGAGCTTCAACTTGCTTTTTGAAGTTTGAAAGTGCAAAATTGAAAGATATAAAGGTGCCCGGCTCAGTCCAGTTTTTTTGTGACGCCTCTGTAAATGCTTGTTCAATTTTTCCCAATTCTTCGATCAAAGGTCCAATCTTTTCAACTGGGTTCGGCTCATCATTCAATTTCTGTTCCAATACCAAAATCTGCGCGTTCAAATCAGGTTCAGCATTAATATTTTCATTATGCAAACTATATTCCTTACTATTTAATAAACCTCTCGTTTCAGAAAGCTTCTCCATGAGGGAAGCACTGCTGACTCTCAATCCAACCAGATTCATCAATCCTAAGAAAAAGGAAACGATGAAGCAATGCGCTTCAGCTTTCTTCCCATCATCAGTCAGGACAAAAGTACTCAATGCCTTTTCTTGAAGAGGCGTAGTAGTATCTGGAGGCATTGCATTAAGAGGGTTAATGCGAGAAGATATTTCGTTTAACCCTTCCATTAATTCTTGTCTTTCAGCTGGAGTTAATTTCTTAACACGGTTCAATAAAGTTTTTTTATTATCTTCGCCGTGTGTAGCATCTGCGAAATCTAATTCTGGAGAAAGAATAGATTTAACAAATAAGTTGTTTTGAATAACCGGATTTAAATTTACGGCCATAATTACACCTCAATATTTTATTCTAGATTATTTTTAGTTTTAATTATAACAAATGAAATAGTTTAGTTGAACAAAAACATAGATATAAAATTTTGTTTCATTAGTTTTAATATATATTTAAATATATAGTTAACTAATTAAAACGAAATTTAACAAATTTTGGTTTAATAAAATTTTGAATAAATTATTTGAAATTAATTCTTATCGCACAGAAAGCACGAAAACGCAAGCATCTTATAACGAATGGATTAATACTAATGAAAAAGAACCTTGAAGATCATTATAAATATTTAATCGAACTTACTTAATGTCCCTATTAAGGATACCCAACACGCAAGACTGTTCGCGAACCAATTAACTTTTCCTTATATAGCGCTCCAAACAAATTGACCACTGTGCTGGAGAAAATTGTTGTACGTTTGAGAAGGAACAAGTATAAATTAAAAAAAATTCCAAGTCGTAAGTTTTAGATGAGCGTATCTTGAAATTCGAAAAATTTGATTTTTGAATGTCTTTTCGAGTTTCAAGATACGCTCGTAAAGGAAGGTTGAGATGAGAGTGAATATTGCTAAGCTGTTTCCTGTTCTTCTCTTAGCCGTCCTCAGTTGTTTTTCTATGTTGTCAGCCAAAAATCCCGATGCCTCTTTGGAAGAAAGTCTCGAGTTGCGCCGGATTGCAGAATATTGGAAGGAAAAGGACTATAAAACTGTTAAGATCCAGATCCACGATTTTTTGAGCAAAAATCCCAAGAGCTCCTACGTCGATCAACTCTATGCCATGCTCGGTGATCTATACTTTCAAGAAAAACACTTCCCAGAAGCTCTAGCAAGCTACGAGAAGATCCAAGACAAACAATTCCGTCAAAAATCTCAGTTCCACCGTTTGCACTGTTTGTATGAAACTAGAAAATACGATGAATTCATCCTTGCGTATGAACATTTTTTAAAGGATCCCAACGCCAAGGCCGAAGAAATCAATACGGTTCGTTTTGAACTGGGTGAAATCTATTTCTGTAAAGCTTTTGTACCTGAAAATGAAGATAAGAAGAAAGAATTAATGAGAGCCGCGCTTGCTGAATACCAACAATTGATGCAGACGAAGTATGGCGATATGACTTTGCTTCCGCAAGCGCAAATATTTGCTTTTTTAGGAGAACGCCAAAAGGCAGCTTCCCTTTTCATATTGCTCTCTCACAAAGACCAAGCCAAAAAAGAAGAATATCTTTTTCAAGCTGCTTCTTTACAAATTCATTTTGATAAGAATAAAGCCATCGAAACTTTTGGCACCATCTATGAGCTTGGAGGGAAAAGCTCTCCTAAGGCCGCATTTAATCAGCTCAACCTTCTTTTTCAAGAAAAACGCTATCGTGACTTTGTGCTCGTTTACGAGAAAACGATCAAGCATATCACCCAGGATAAAGTCTCGCTCATTCAATACTATTTGGGCAAATCTTTATTTCTCACACACGATTATGCGCGTTCCATCGAACCTTTGACACAGAGCCTTGCTTCCAAATCGCTCGATCGGGCGCAAGAGAAAAGCGCATTGATCTCGCTCATCGCTTGTGCGCAAGAAACTCAAGATCTATCTTTATTCGAAAAAGCGCTCATCACGCTTAAAGCAGAGTTCGCACATGACGAGGAAACTGCAAATCTCTTACTCATGCACGCTCAGCTCTGCCGAGACAAAAAAGAGTGGTCCAAAGCAAGGTCTGAGATACGCGAAATCCTGGAAATGAATCCAAAACATCCGCAACGCGAGGCGCTGCTCTACGACAACGCACTTTTGCTGTTGCAAGAAGAAAAATGGCAAGAAAGCGCTTCAGCCTTTGAAGCCTTTCTCAAGGAATTCCCTCAAAGCGCTAGGCGCGCAAACGCTTTGCGGCAAAGCGTCAATTGTCGGTTAGGAGATATTAGATGCGCCCCAGCAGGAACTGAAAAAATAAAAAAAGAACAACTTCTTACTACCCTTAATTCCTCATTGCAAGAGAAGAAAATTTTCTCCCCTGCAGAAAAAC
>JASHXO010000014.1 GCA_030043495.1 Candidatus Rhabdochlamydia sp. | reverse complement strand
CATCGGGGGGAAAGGAACAATCGGATCCGCAGTGGTCAAAGAACTCTCACCCCGACATGAGATCTTGATTGCAGGCCGCAAAAGCGGCGATTTAACTTGCGACATCACATCAGAAGAATCGATTCGCCAAATGTTTATGAAGGTTGGAAAATTCGATGCGCTTGTTGCGACAACAGGCTCAGTGCATTTTGAAGATTTGTCCAAGATGAATCATGCGAAATATCAAATTGGACTGAAAGATAAGCTCATGGGGCAAGTCAACCTCGTCCTGATTGGCTTGGAATACATCCAAGACAAAGGTTCCTTCACATTGACAAGCGGCGTCTTATGCCATGATCCAATCCGAACGGGGTCCTCTGCCTCAATGGTCAATTGCGCGATCAATGGATTTGTAAGAGGAGCTGCTATTGAATTGCCGCGCCAAATCCGCATCAACGCTGTCAGTCCGACAGTAATCTTAGAATCGATGGACATCTATGGCCCCTATTTCCGGGGTTTTGATCCTGTACCCGTTGCCAAAGTAGCGCTCGCTTACAGCAAAAGCGTCGAAGGACTGCAGACGGGCCAAATCTACGACGTGTTAAAATAAATTCCCCAAGGAACAAATGCGGTCATGACTTCGAAAAGCCTCAAGTTGAACAAGAAGCGATCGAGGCCAATCTAGTGCTCTGTAAACTTAATTTTTGTGGTTTCGGCTACGTCAAAGCCCCGGGGTTAATGAATTAATACAGCTAGCTTTACGATCGTTTAACCCCGGAGCTTTGACGTAGCCGAAACCACAAAAATTAAGTTTACAGAGCACTAGACTGGTTCCTCAAGCATTTAAAATGATCTTCCTTTTGAATCAATGATCGTTATCATCGGGAGGGAAAGGTCCCTTCATGTTGAGGCTTGTTGGGGCAGTCTCCTTCGGATAAAAATGATAGACCAAAGAAATGACAAAGAGCACTAAAAAGATAATGAACAAGATTTTCGCGATCTGTGTTGCCAGGTTTGACACACCACTAAAACCAAACAATCCTGCAATGATGGCAATGATCAAAAAGATGACGGCCCAAGTTAACATATAAAATACACTCCACTTTTCTTCATCTTATTAATTATTAACCAAAAGTGTCAAATATATTTAATATATATCAATGTTAATGAACAAAACAGCAACTAAAGTTTCTGTACGTTCTTTTAATAGATTTGCTTCGTAAATCCCTCCTTGGTTATGATAATTTCAATGATGCGCTACAAAATATTCAAAATCGGATTCTTGCTCGCTTGCATCCTGGTGAAGAAATTTTGCTATCGCCAGACAGACGGGTTTGCCCTCTATAAGATTTGTTCGTCATTGTCTTATTGTTCCGATTGGGAAACGACCCCATCTTCGTCGCAGGACAATGAAGGTGAAATCGCTGCTATCTTCGATCAACCGTTTTATTATCTTGCTAAAGGAGCGCAATCTTATGTTTTTGCCTCAGCAGATGGGCAGACGGTGATCAAGTTTTTTCGCATCTACCATCTTCGTCCCCCTCTTTGGCTTACGGCATTGCAGCTTCCCCTACCGCTGCAGCCTTATAAAATTCGCAAAATGCTTGAAAAAAGGCTTGAGCTGGAGAAAGATTTTCTAAGTTATAAGATCGCTTTTCAGGAATTAAAGGATGAAACTGGCCTGCTTTATCTTCATTTGAACAAGACTAATCACTTGAAAAAGAGTTTAACGATATACGATAAAATTGGGATTGCCTATCAGCTCGATCTCGATCAGATGGAATTTCTCATTCAGAAGAGGGCCTCACTTGTTTTTCCTTCGATCACACGTCTCGTCAGTACAGAAGGGCCTGATGCTGCGAAAGAAGCGATCAGCGCGCTGGTAAAGCTTCTCGTTAAGCGTTGTGAGAAAGGGATTTTTGACAAAGATCCCGATCTGAATACAAATTTTGGATTTCTCCATAAGACTCCCGTCCAGATCGACATTGGACGCTTTCGCAGAGCTCAAGAACGTAAACAGACCGAAGATTATCGAGATGAAGTGGTCCGAATTACTGACAATTTTCGACAGTGGCTGGATCAAAATTATCCTCTCCTTTCTGATCACCTCCTTGGAGAAATCCAACAAATTCCTGCACAGAAATTATGAATCTCATCCGCACCGTCTCCATTTTCTTGCTGGTTGCCTTAGCTCTCTCCCCAGCATTAATCCCCCATCCTCTTCCTCCAAGGAACAAAAGCTTTTCTTTAGAAGCGATTTCTGCTCAACATCCCTTTAATCCTGAGTGGGAAATTCGCCCATTGAGCCACAGCGAAGAAGAAGAGATTGCAAAAGCCTTGTCCCAACCCTACCATTATCTAGGAAGCGGCGGACAATGTTTTTCTTTTGTCAGCAGTGATGATCGATACGTCATCAAGTTCATTAAACAAAAGGCCTTTGATATTCCTATTTGGATGAATCACTTTCCCCTTCCCTTTCTGATCTATTGGCTACGGGAAAAAAAATTAGAAAAAAGAGAAGCCAAGCGCAATCGCGTCTTCAATGCTTTTAAACTCTCGTTCGATCTTCTATCTGAAGAAACCGGATTGTTCTATGTCCATTTAAATCGAACGCAACATTTGAAAAAAACATTGTCATTCTGCGATGCCCTAGGAAAAACTCACTTCTTAAATTTGGACGATCTCGAGTTCATCGTCCAAAAAAAAGCGGATTTGGCCTATAACACTTTGAATTCCTTAATGAAAAAAAACGACATTGAAAGAGCCAAGCTGGCGATTGAACAATTGCTGACATTGAATATAAAACTTTATCAAAAAGGCTTTCTGAACCGCGATCCGAATTTTCGATCGAACTGCGGCTTTATTGAAAACGGTGCCATCATCATCGATGTCGGCAGGATCATCTATAGTGAAAAAATCAAAAAACCGAAAAAATACAAACAAGAACTTCTAAAAATTACTCCTAAGTTTCGATTTTATATTTCCACGCAATATCCTGAACTTATTCCATACTTCGACCAGGTCGTTGAAAAAATAATTAATTCAGAGCCAATTGCAAAACCTCACGCCAGCGGAAAATCGATGATCTTAGCGCTTCTTGCCAGGACCTGCGAAGAGCTTCTAAAAGGGTGATTTTATGCGGCGAAGAGCTTTGCAATTGGCTCTTCAGATAATGAAATTAAATGACATGCTTGAAAGGTTAAAGAGACTT
>JASHXO010000131.1 GCA_030043495.1 Candidatus Rhabdochlamydia sp. | reverse complement strand
GTAGATTTTCCATGTGCGTTTATTCTGTTCAATGCCTGCTTTTGAAAAAGATCCTGAAATGTCGCACAGGCTAACACCGATCCCATTTGGATCAGCAACTAAAGATTTATGTTGAGCCGATAGGGAAAAAGCTTGATTTGCAGCTTCTACAAAGCGATTTAATCTTAAATAAGCGCTCATATATTAACCTTTATTATCCACATTTTAACAAACATTAAGTTAAAATCAAAGAAATACAAATATTTAAAATAAAGCCAGCTACATAATAAAATTTCATCTGATGAAATTTGTTAAAACAAAATAGCTACAACAGAAACAATCAATTTTTAAATCTCGTATACAACAAAGCAAAAAAACCATGCTTGAATTTAATGTAATTATTAGATCAAATTATTGCTCAACAAATGCAAAAAATAAATCATTACTTTAAATTCAATTTAAGAATTATTATTCCATTTTCATATTGTGATAAACAGAATCCACGTCTTCGAGAGCTTCAAGATACTCGATAAGATCGAGGTTGAGTTTTTGTGTCTCAGGATCGCATTCGACATAGATCTTAGGAATCATTTGAAGCTCAGCCTCTTCACATTTAATTCCAAGTTTGTCAATTTTTTCTTTCACATGGAAAAGCTGATCGGGTGGCGTCGTAATGATAAAGGAATCATCCGTGACGTCGAAGTCTTCTGCTCCGGCATCTGTTGCAGCTAAAAATAATTCTTCCTCTATCGCATTTTTTTTAAGAACCTGTATCACTCCCTTGCGATCAAAATTAAATGCGACAGATCCAGGACTTGCAATCGTGCCGCCTTTTTTATTCGTTGCAATGCGCATGTCTGAAGAAATGCGATTTTTATTGTCTGTCATAATCTCTGCAATGATTCCAACACCGCCATATCCATAAAGCTCATAGGACATTTGCGTGTAATCCGCTTGATCTGGATTCGTGGCCTTTTTAATGTTGCGTTCGATATTATCGCTGGGAAGATTTGCAGCACGGGCCTTTTGAATCACTAGCCTCAGCTTGGTATTGGATTTCGGATCGGGGCCCCCTTGTTTGACAGCGCTAATAATTTCTTTAGTCAGACGTGAAAAGATTTTTCCTTTGATCGCATCTGCTTTGCCTTTGCGATGTTTGATGTTGGCCCATTTACTATGTCCTGCCATAAATTCTCTTTTGCTTTAAAAGTAAATTTTCTTAGATTGCTTCTTGCCCTACTTTATTCAAGTATGTGCTTCGAAGCAGCATTAAAACCTGCAAAAAAATTCATCAAAAATCAAGCTATGATAATTTGTAAACATGCTCTTAAAGTTATTCTGAAAAGAACCAACTAAACTTTAAATTCTTTTCAGAAGGAACATAAAAAAACAATTTTTTATTTTCCTCTTCCCAGTGTTTTGCGAGCGCGTAGTCGGCAAATTCTTTTTCCCGCACTTTAAAATCCGGATGATGAATGCGATACTTCCCTTTTTTGATTTTGACCGGAGGGCAAACACTGTGAAGCATCTCATGATATACGACGTAGGAGATAAAATAAGGAGGAAAATGCGGTTGGTCGAGAAGGCGGTGGATTTTGATACGATTTGTCAGGAAACAGAAAAGGCCGAGCTTACGATGACATCTTGCTTTGCGGCGGGCGCTCCCAAACCAAGTAATCTCCAAGTTTAATTTATTTTTAAAATAGTCTTGATTTAACACATCGTATATAGCCTTCAGATCGTAATGTTCACCTTTCGTTTGGATCTTAGAAGATCGAACAGAGAGAGTTCTGGACCTTTTTTTTGGATTGCATGAAGGCGCAGATTTATTTTTGAGCATCTTCTTCAAGCGAGAGAAAACAAAAAACCGCATGAACCTATCCCGAAATTAGAATACTTTCTGTTGATGGATTCATAGATATCTTTGCATGAAAATTTTAGGGATATACTTTCCATTTTCTTTAATAAAGCGCGTTTGGCAACCAAATTCTTTGAAGCCAGCTCGCTCATAAAGATGCTTGGCTGGATTACCTTCGTATACTTCAAGATGGAGAATCTCGATTTTAAACTTTTCCTTAGCATGCTTCATGAGATTTTCGAGCAGTTGCTTACCAACTCCTTTGCCGCGCATTTCTTCTTTGACAATAATGGAGAAAAGGCAAGTGTGGGCAAGTTTTTTATACGGCTGGATATAAAGATTGGCCATACCGCAGGGTTCAGAGTTATATAATGCAGTAATTCCCGCATCAATCTTGGAATAGCCAATCCAAATCCTTACAGCATCTTCAATTTCACGAGCATCGAACATGGGAAACCAGCGAAGGATTTTAGGATCAGACAGCCATTGCAAAAGATAAGGTGCATCATCGGCGATGGTCGGTCGGAAAGTAAGGGGTGAAGAGGTCTGTTGCATGAATTATCCTATAGAAAACTTTCAAATAAAACGCGTCCTCTATAACCGTCTTGATCTTTGACAAAACGTTCTTGGCGCGCAAACTCATGAAAATCAAACTTTTGCAAAAGGCGAATAAACGGATTTCCTTCAAAGACCTCAATGTGGATCAAGTCGAGATGAAAATAATTTTTCGCCAAATGCTTTAAATTCTTTAGCAAAGAAGATCCTATCCCTTTGCATTGATGCTTAGGATCGACGACCAATTTAAATAAACAATGGTGAGCGACTTTACGGTATGGCATTAAGAAGAGAGTTCCAATTCCGCAAGGAGTGCCATTGAGGGTCGCGGTTAAACTGGAACTATAACGGCTAAAGCCAATCCAACATTGAATGGCGTCTTCGATCTCGCGTTCTTCAGAAACAGGAAACCATTTTTGCACTTCAGGATTGTGCAACCAATCCCTTAAATAAGGGGTATCAGTTACGTATGTATATCGGATGTCAAGTCCAGGAATATCTGCCATTTCTTATCCAAACTCCTTAAGGTAAGCGTTGACAAAGTCATCCAAATCCCCGTCCATTACAGCGTGAATGTTGCCGACTTCATACTTTGTCCGCGTGTCTTTGACAAGAGTGTAGGGTTGAAAAACATAATTGCGAATTTGGCTTCCCCAAGCAATCTCTTTTTTTTCACCTGCCATCTCTTTTAATTTGCTTTCGCGTTCCGTCAGCTCTTTTTCATAGAGTTTTGAGCGCAGCATTTTCAAACATGTTTCACGGTTTTGAATCTGGCTTCGTTCGGTTTGACACGAAACGATAATTCCCGTTGGAATATGCGTGATTCGTACAGCGGAATCTGTTTTATTGACATGCTGTCCTCCCGCCCCAGAAGCTCGATAGGTATCGACCCGGACATGTTCCGGTTTGATCTCGACTTGAATATCTTCATCGATCTCCGGTGTCACGTCGACAGAGGCAAAGCTGGTATGGCGTCTAGCATTGCTATCAAAAGGAGAAATCCTTACAAGGCGATGAACCCCGCGCTCAGACTTACAATAGCCATAAGCATAGGGGCCGGTAAATTTCATCGTGACGCTTTTAAAGCCAGCGACATCTCCATCGACAGTCGCTAAAGTCTCAACTTTCCATCCCCGCTTGGTCGCCCAACGTTGATACATTCGTGAAAGCATCAAAGCCCAGTCACAAGCCTCTGTTCCTCCAGCACCGGCATTAATGCTCAAAAAACAATTTTTATTATCCAGCTCTCCAGAAAGCATTCTTCTGACTTCTAATTCCGAAAGGGCCTTGTCGACACTGTTCAATTCTTCGACGAGCTGAGTAAAAAATTCAGCATCACTGGCCATATCGACTTCAGGAAGAAGAGATCTTACATTCTCGAATCGCTGTTTCAGCTCCTTATACGGTATAGTCCAAGCTTTTAAAGCATTGCACTCATCGATGACTTTCTGAGCAGCCACATTATCTTCCCAAAAATCGGAAGCCTCCATCCTTACTTCCAACTCTTGAACTTTTTTTTCCTTCGTAGCTAAGTCAAAGATACCTCCACATGTGAAGAAGTCGATTATCGATGCTCTTGATCTGATCTTGGATTTGTTCGTTCATGTCAAGCCCACTGCGAGATATTTAAAAAAAATTCATTCTTGGCGTGCTTAAAAAGTGCTGCAAAAAGCGCTCCGATGGGTTTAGAAAAAACCCACTGCAGGTAAATCACAATAGTATCTCATATCTTTAAAAATATGTCAAAAAAGAGCTATGGGAATACAGGGCTAAAAGCATTAAAAATACTTTTTTAAAAATAACATTTGTTCTGTGTCGTCCCTAAGACATATCGGATGGTGTGTCCTAAAGGCACACCTCCTGTGACCACCTTGCGCCTCACCTCGCTTCGCCAAATTCACGTGCTCGAAGGCGGAGTGTACCCAGTAGGCTTTTGGCCCTGTATGGGAATAGCAGGTGCAGACTCATTATGATGGATACCTTTGCATTAAAATTTTTAAAAAAATCTTCAGAACGCTGGAAGAATTTTATTCAGACAAGAAAAAATCTTTTTAAATTTATACAACCTTAACCAGCTCTTTACAATAATCTGACAGAGACTATAATCAAACAAAGTTTCGAGAGAACTCCGTTAAGGAGAGTCTGATCAAGCGATTTGAGGGTGCTGAGAGAAACGGAAAAACATTTTCCACAAACTTGGCTTTCCGATATGATGCTTATATCTGGACAGTTTCTCTTTAAGAAATTTAACTACATCTCTATCAGGAGGTCATTATGTCAATGAGAATTCAAGATGCACTCTCCAACTGCTGCGAAGGAATCAAAGAATTTGCTTCCTCAGCTGCTAATTGGATCGGCAAAACTGTAACTGCAGCTGGTGCCTTCATCGCTGAAGTTGCTACAAAAGTAGCTGAATTTGTAAAGCCCC
>JASHXO010000130.1 GCA_030043495.1 Candidatus Rhabdochlamydia sp. | reverse complement strand
GATAGGTTGCCGGTTGATTGAATAAAACAGCAAATGAAAATAGGCAGGATGCTGCTTTTGTAACGGCCACTTAATAGACATGAGAGTAGCAAAGACTGAGCCGTTATAAAACAGCGGAACTCAACTGAGCGAGCTTGCGAGCGAAGGCGAGAGCTTCCTTCAAGTTTCAAATATTTGTTCTAATTGTATGTGCCCTGTCTTCAAACACCTCATCTTTTTATAAGGTCCCATTGACGACTAACTTCGCTTAAAAATCTCTTCCGTTTTTCATCATTCTCTTCCAAATAAATATAGCCCAAATAAGAAGTTTCAGAAACTTGCAGCGAGAGCGTAAGAAGTTGTGAAGAAGGGATTTGCAACGTTTGTATACATTCGATAATTCGTTCCTTATAAGCAGGTTCATTGTAAGCGAGCAAAAGATAACAACTGAGGTAATCAATGCTTTTTAAGAAAATATCCTCCTTCCCGCCCGCCTCTCTGTTTCTTTGTATTCCTTCCAAAAACATAGAGAATAATTTTTTTAAAAATTGCGGATTGAACAAGCTTCGCAATTCGATAGGAAAAATCGAATGGAAGAAGTTTTCCAAAAGAAGTTCTTCTTTTCGCTCCAAAGAGGAGAACAAACTTCTCAAAGCGAGAAACTGTTCATGTTGCTTTGCGATCATCCCGCCATTATAGTCTCGGAACTCCCCTAAAAGGCGCTGTAATTCCTGCACGATCGCTTGACGTGCTTTAAAAAGATCTACCGAGTGATCGGCCCGCAAAAAGGCAGAAGCAGCAAGCTTCACTCTAAAAACAGTGACTTCTTTCGGATACTTTTTGCGCAAAAGACCCACTTTTTTAATGCGATCAGGAATGAACTTTAAAAAAGACTCATTGCGTTCGAACGTTTCTTGAAGAGCGGCATCCGAAGATCTTAATGCTCTCGTCCAAATCACAGTGAAGACAAGTTCGCCTTCAGTTTGTTCGTCAAAAGCAATCATCACCTGAGGTAAATCACGAGAAAATTTTAATTGGTTGGAGAGGATGATAATGTTGCGCATCACCTCCTCTTCATTTCGAGGCATAAACAATGGACGGGTCACTTTTTCGATGCCATTTCTAATTTCTTCTGGAAGCCGTTCTTTAATTTGCTTCATTTCAGCAAGAGAAAAATCAGTTCCGTCTTCTTTGTCGACCTCCAAATAGAGCAATTGGATGCGCTCTTCTTTAGAAGAACGCGAAAAGAAAGAATCATTGATAATTGACAATTTTGAAGATTGATTCAGCAAAACAGCGATGATATGTCGCTCTTCGAAAAGTTCATTATCTCCTTGTAGGTTCAGGGCAACAAAAATGCCGAGCACTTTTTTTAAGCCAAAGGGAAGATGTAAATAGGTCTTGCTCAATTTCACATGAATGAAACGCTGCGCAGGGAATCTTTCCATCTGGTTTTTCAAGATTTTGCGGAAAAGATAGAAAACATAAATGATGCGGCTCATATGCACATGTTCGCGAATGGCTTTGAATTCTTCACTGCACATCACTAAAAAATGCTGCATCTGCATGAAAATATCGTGATCAAAGTCACGCGGACGCCTTTCGAGCAAAGAAACAATCCTTTCTTGAATGATGGATGTCTTTTCATCCGCGGACAAACCTTTAATTTCCAAAATACGGCTGGCATGATAAACGGAAATCAATCCCAACCGTATCTCGCTTTCAAGAATTGGAAGCTGATGACGTGTCAGCTCTTTGTCCAAAAGATTATCAAGAGAAATAACGACTTCGCAAATCGTAAATGTCTCATTCATAAGATCTGGAAGTTTAAAATCCGTTGCGAAAAAAGAGCAGATATTCGGCCGCTTTCCTGGAAGCAACCATCGACTGATCATCTCATAAAAAAACTTCACACCGTTGATACGATGTCGACAAAGTAAAAAAATCGATACATATTGATCACCCCATTCTATCCATTTTAAAATAGGCAGGAGCCGGTTGAATTCCAAAGCGAGTTCCTCATTCTCTTCTTCCGAGAAGAAAAAATCAGAGGGAAGCAATTTCATCAATGTCTTGCGAATAGAGCCGCTATATAGAAGGCTATGGGGACTATTTTGATCATCGTCGAAGACGCACGAAACCCTTGGGCCCCATTCAATTCGCTCACCTGCTTTGCACTGTGAAAGTCCACCTGACTTTCTCGTGTCTCCGCAGCCTTTTGCTTGTACCGTTGTATTATCCATTGATTCCTTCAAAAATAGAGAGATTTTCTCTAACTTTGGCCGGCTGGCCGATCAAAGTTCCTGAATGATAGCGCATCATAGGATCGTAAAAAGATAGCACCTTTAATGGTAGGCTATTCTTTGCAGCCAGCCGAATACATCTTGGATGCAGGACTTTGGCTCCGCGTTCCACGATTTCGATCGCCTGTTCAAAAGACAAAGAGGGAAATAAGACCGCTTTGGGATCCTTCTTTGGATCTACTGAATAGACCCCTTCGACGTCTTTATAAAATTCGACGCTGGTTGCCCGAAGCGCTACACCGAGAGCCACGGCTGTCGTATCGGACCCTCCACGTCCAAGCGTCGTGATCTCTCCTTCTTTGC
>JASHXO010000129.1 GCA_030043495.1 Candidatus Rhabdochlamydia sp. | reverse complement strand
GATAGGTTGCCGGTTGATTGAATAAAACAGCAAATGAAAATAGGCAGGATGCTGCTTTTGTAACGGCCACTTAATAGACATGAGAGTAGCAAAGACTGGGCCGTTATAAAACAGCGGAACTCAACTGAGCAAGCTTGCGAGCGAAGGCGAGAGTTTCCTTCAAGTTTCAAATATTTGTTCTAATTGTATGTGCCCTGTGGCTCTCGTAACTAAGCCTTTCCTGGAATTACGTTCCAATGTAGAATTTTTCTCTATTTCAGTGAGAATCATGTTTACGATCGGGCTTACTCTTGAAAAAGAAGCATTTAGAATTGCAATTTTAAAAAAAGCAAAAAAATCCATTACAATCGAGTCTTTGCAAACATTTTCTCACGGCCCTGACAATGTAAAACTATTTTACAATCTTCCCCCATTTCACATAGGGAAAGATATCCAGATCGTGTCAGGACTTACAGGTTCAGATGTCTTTATCCGCAAACTTCATCTGCCTCTTCGAGATAAACGAAAGATCCTCGCTGCATTGCCTTTCCAGCTCGAATCCTTGATCCCGTTTTCCAATGAGAGCCCTATCGTTTGCCCTCTTTTAAAACCCTTGAGCAAACAGATGACGGCTGTGACAGTCGTCGCAACCACTCAAGGCCATCTTTCTTCGCACGTTACAACTTTGAAAGAAATTGATATCGAACCCGATACCATTTCATGCTGCCCAGTTGCCCTTATACGATTTGCCAGATGGAAATTTCCTCAAGAATTCAGGATGCTTTGTTTTGATGTCCGAGACAAAAAACTCTCTTGCGTACTTTTAGAGGGTAGAGAACTCATCCTTTCCCAGTCCATTCCTGTCGATAATCAAGGAGATACCGCTTTAGAACTTGAAAAATTATCCATTTTTCTCAAACAAAAAGGTGTTGTCGACGATCAGACAGCTTGGACTTTGACAGGGGATTCTGAAAATTTCTCCGAGATCATAAGCAAAATTTTCATAGGACAAAAGTTGGAAATTTCTGACCATAATTTAGCCCTTTACGCTGTTCCAATCGGACTCGCTCTGGATGCGATTGCCTCAGATGAATTGAGTATTCAATTCTGTCAAAAAGAATTCACACCAGAACATACATGGCAATTGCGCAGGAAAAAAATGCTCCACTATCTTGGACTGTGCTTTGGCGCGGCCTTGCTGATGTCCATTGCCGGTTCATTTGTTTTAAACAAAAAGCAGCATAAGCTCGTTGAGAATTTGCAAAGCTACCTATCTAAAGATTCTCTTTCCTCAATCGAGCAAATTGAAGAAAAACTTCATGAATGGGAAAACTCCTTACGAGGACAAAAAAGCTCCTTTGCTTTTGTACCGACTGTTCCCAAGGTCAGCGACGTACTGGCATGGCTCAGCGCCCATCCCTCTTTTGCAACAGAGGAAGGCGGCCAAAAAGAAGGGATGGACATCAAATCTCTACATTACAGCCTAGAGAAGTACCCTAAAATCGGAGATGCAGCGTCTCCTTACGCTGCGCAGGTGGAACTAGAATTTACTTCGCTTACTCCGCGCAGCGCACGAGATTTTCATGAAACTTTGCTCAAAGGCGACCAAATCGTCAATGCGAAGAAAGAAGTGAAATGGCAAACGCAAAATCAATTGTATCACACTTCTTTTGAACTCAACAAAGGGATAGGCTCGTGAGAAAATTCTCTTTTAAGCTTCCCCCTTTTTCCATTCGTCTTTTGCTTGTAGCCGCCCCTGTTCCTTTTTTAGTTTTTCTTTTTAACTTCTTCTTTGGGCTGCAGAAGTTAGAACAGCTCGAAAAGGAAATGGAAAGAATCCATATGAAAATGGTCGTCATGCAAGAAAGTCAAAAAAAGGAAAGCACTCTTTTGACTGCTTTGAAAAGCCCCGATCCCCAATATCTTGACAAACACGTCGAAACATTGACTTTTCTACTGCCCGAAATCAAAAAACTCGAGACAATTCAATTAGAAAATCCTGAAGAAGAACAAATTGCCAAACGCTTACAACTGCTTAAGGACGGAGGCAACCGCTTGCGCTTTTCCGAAGAACAGATCCGCGCCAATGAACTGTTTCGAGAAACTGAAGAAAAACAGCAACAGCCTGTTGAACTCAATGAAGAAGATCTTAAAAAACTTCTCTGCCTGATCGAAGGAATCACAATTTGGCCATACGGTCCCAAAGAAGGCCGCCCACAACTGATCATCAAGGACTTCAGATTGTCAAGAAAAGAACTCTCGTCAAATGAGAAAGTGTATGTTGTGATGATGCAATTGATCAAAAGAGAAAACTTAGAGGCCCTGCGATGAAAAAAATCTTTCTTTTTATTAAAGCCAATTGCAAAACTGTTCGCCGCATAAAAATCGCCCTTTTGCCACCCTTTGTCCCGGCAGCAGCTCTTCTACTTTCCCAAGTATGTCTTCGCAGCAGCCAGTCGAACCTGCAAGCAGGTTCTTACAATGAGTCGCCAAAATCATCGATTTTCTGCTGGCGTGGAGTTTTGCAATTGGCTTTCCTGGCGGTTCTTTGCAGCTGCGCTTCCAGAACGTCCTCTGACAAAAGCGATTCCATTGTAAGCATGCAAATTGTCGACCGCAATGGTTTCACAGAGACGATCAGTAATAAAGAGCGTCTCTCTAATTACAAATCAGTGAATTTTGCTACTCCGCAGCCCTATCAAAAAGTGCTGCGTGTTTTCGGCCGTAACCCTTCCGGTCAAAGTTCATCAAAAATTACGAGCTATCACGATAACGGTCATCTTTGGCAGTACCTGGAAGTTGTAGACGGTAGGGCGCATGGGATTTATCAAGAATGGTTTCCTAACGGACGCATTAAAGTTGAAGCCCATCTCATCGAAGGGATGGCAGATATTCACGATCTTGCCCAAACCACTTGGGTATTCGAAGGAATAAGCAAAGTTTGGAGTGATCAAGGAGACCTGATAGCCGAATTTACTTATGAAAAGGGTCTTTTGCATCATCCGGCAAAATATTTTTTTGCAGGTGGCAAGCTGCAAAAAATTATCCCTTATAACCAAGGCGAAGTCCACGGCGTGCTTCAGGTTTTTGATGAAAATGGAAATCCTCTAGAAGAAACCCCTTATGTCAATGGAGAAAAAGAAGGCACTGCCACTGTTGTCTGGACTCCTGGACATCTTCTGTCGCAAGAATTTTATGAGCATGGGCGTCTGATCAATGCTTCTTATTATTGTCCCGATGGAACATCTGTTGCAGAAATTAAAAATGGACAAGGCAAGCAAGCTCAATTTAAAGATAATCTACTTCACGCATTAATCAACTTTTCCTGTGGTATTCCTGAAGGCGAAGTCGAGTTATTTTATTCTAATGGAGCTCTTAAATGCTCCTATCTCGTCAAAGATGGAAAAAAAAATGGCGAAGAATGGGAATATTATCCTTCAGAAAAAGGCCAGAAGCTCATACCAAAGCTATGTTTGCATTGGAATGATGACCAGATCCAAGGACAAGTAAAAACTTGGTATTCTAATGGACAAATTGAGAGTCAGCGCGAGTTCAACGGGAGCAAAAAACAGGGAGTCTGCTTTGCTTGGTATAAAAATGGGGATCTCATGTTGGTCGAAGAGTACGAAAAAGATCTGTTGATCAAAGCCTCATATTATAAAAAGGGAGATAAAAAAATCGTCTCAAAGATTGAGTCGGGCAAAGGCGTCGCCTTTCTGTATACAAGCGATGGCATTTTTTTGAGAAAAGTCGCCTACGAAAAAGGAAAACCGCAACTCAATCATGACCCTATCCATTGAAATCAGTCCAACGATAGAAAAAGAGCTCGCCCGTTCTATTTTGAAAAAGAGAAGAAGCAATCTTTCTTTGGAGCGGAGAAAAAAAGCTTACGTCGACCTCAACCTCAATCTTCTACCTTTGTTGAAAAGATATAAGGCTGTTCTTTCTTTTCACAGTTTGGCCGAAGAGATCGATATGGCCTGGCTAAACCACATTCTTGCCGAAGAGGGAAAACTTCATTTGCCCAAAGTTCAACAAGGCACTTTCTTACAAATCTATCAGGTTAATAATCCTTCCAGTGAACTCATGAGATCTCAATGGGGATTATTTGAGCCCGATCCTTTTCAATGTATTTTAACCGATCTCAAAAACATCGACTGTATTCTTGTCCCTGGATTGGGGTTCGACAAGGACCATTATCGTATCGGTTATGGGAAAGGACACTACGATCAACTGCTGGCCCAGTTCATGAAACATTCTTTTTTTCCGACGACCGTTGGGATTGGTTTTAAAGAACAATTTTGCGAATGCGGTCTACCGCATGAGCCTCATGACATCCCATTAGATCATTTGAAGTTATTCTAACTTTTGAGACACTTAGAGACGTTTTCTGAAGGTTTTTACTGGTTCAATGGCGGGGCTTTTGGATTTTTATAGAGATAATTTCCTTCAGATTCCTGTGGATACACTTCCCTTCGGTTCGGTTTGCACATCCGTGCACCAGCACAACCTTGCGCCATGACAACAGCCCCTGTTGAAACTGTATCGCACACGGCATAATCTGTTCCATCAAGGCAATACCACAAAACAGAATAAGGGGTCTTTGATTTATAGTTTTGATTCATTGTCGCATCAGAACCGCCGTACATTCCATATTGCCCATAAGTATCGGTCCAAACAGTTTCTTTTTGCGCTTTGACGACAACCTCTCCTAAAAATGAGCCGTCGCCGCCTCGGACTACGGCGCGAAGATCATAAGGACTATTATTGATTAAACGCACCGTCCCGGCATAAATAAAATAAGGGGAACTAATAAGGCACAACATCAAAAAGACCAATCTTCTGAAAGCCATATTTCCCTCCTAAGAGCATGTTTACAAAGCCCCATAGCTTGATTTTTGATGCATTTTTTTGCAGGTTTTAATGCCACTTCGAAGCACATACTTAAATAAAGTAGGGCAAGAAGCGGCGTTAGAAGATGCGAAAAAAGTCGCAAAAAGCGAACTATGGGACTTTGTAAATATGTTCTAAGATCCTTTCTTTTAAACTAAACAATCTTGGATGAATATTTCAAACTTTCTATGATCCATAAGGACTTTGCTGCTGTTGCTGCTGGCATTCTTGGTCGCCGCCGCAGCTTTGAGCTGTGACAACGGAGCCGGCAGCAACATTATTACAGATACCATAAGCACTCCCGTTCATGCACATCCAATTCACTGTGTAGGGAATTTGGGGAGTATATTGGCTTTCTGCTCCCCAATCTTCGTAATCGTCACTCCACAATGTCGCATCACTTGGGTTGAGCACAAACTGCCCAAGAAGTGTCCCATTGGCATCGTAAATTGAGGCCTGCAAAGTATATGTGGAATTGTTCATCAAAGTGACTGAGTTGGCCCAACTCACTCCACAGATCAAAATAAAAATGAAAGTCAACGCGTATAATGAAGAGAAACACCTCAATGAGTTCTTCAGGGCTGATGATTTTTTAACTAAACAAGCCTTACCTTTATTCATTTTTTCTCCTCTTGTGCAATCCATTTTTCTGCCTTTTCAAAATAGGCCCATTTAAAATCGATTTGACCCATCGACGACAGGACAACATCTTTTAGGTTGGGTTGATTGACATATAGCATGGTGTAATAAAAAATCGGAATCATTGGCATTTCATCGATCAATATTTCTTCGCTTTGCGCAAGTAATTCAAATCGTTGCTGAAGATCGACAACTTTCAATGATTGGTCGAGAAGTTCGATATAATGAGGATTTTCCCAAAGGGTATTGTTCGAGCCGCCTTTTCTGAATTTGAAGACCTCTAAAAAATTAATCGGGTCAGCGAAATCGGCAATCCAGGAGCCGGAAGACAATTGAAAGTCTTGCTTGGATACTCGATCGAAATAGACTTTGCCTTCCACAGACTGCAATTTCACGCGGATACCAAAGGCTTCGAACCATTGCTGTTGAACAGCTTGCGCGATAAGGTGGTTTCTCTCCGCTGTTTGATAGAGGAGGGAAACCTCGGGCAGATTCTCTTTTGTCAATTGCTGAGCTTTAAGGGCTTCTTCAAACAGTCGCTGCGCTTCCGTTAAATCTCCATCTTGAAAATAGGGATGTTTCTGCAATTTTAGGGAAATCGGGACAAGGCCTGTTGCGGGAATCTGGTTTCCCCGAGTGACATGATCGACGATTGCGCTCCGATCAATAGCGAGAGCAAACGCTTTCCGCATCGATGGATGATCAAAAGGAGGAGCCTCTGTATTCACTCGAATGAAATAAGTCCCAAGAAGCTCTTTGGTATTGAGCTTATTCTCTTTTCTTAAAGAATCGAGGGCATCTACAGGCAATGTCGAAAGCGGGGATCCAGCCCAATCGATTTTTTGTTTCTCGAAACATTTGAGCTCTGTCTCTTCTTGCAGCATCTGTAACTCCAGAGATGCAATTTTAACAGTTGAGGCGTCCCAATATTTATTGTTTTTGACCAAAGTCAAATGATCTTGATGTTTCCATTCGATGAGTTGAAAAGGACCGTTGCCAACATAAGTAGAGGCATTTTGAGACCAAGAAGGATTCTGTTCATCGACCTTTTGATGGATTGGAAAAAAAGCCGGAGAGGCAACCAAGTCTAGAAAATAAGGTGTTGGATTTTCCAGCTCGACTTCCAATGTCTTATCGTCGAGGATTTTCACGCCAATTTGATCCATGGACACCTTTCCTTCTTTTGCAGCCTTGCCATTTTTAATCACATAGAGATAAAAGGAGGTATCCGAAGGAAAATTAGGAGAGAGCATCTTTTTCCAAGCATAAATAAAATCTGAGGCCAATACAGGCTCTCCATTTGACCAAATACTATCCTTTAAGTGAAAAGTATAGATCTTAAGGTCAGAAGAAATGGCGACACTACTTGCAAGAGCAAGTTCGGCTTTTTCTTCTTGGTTCACGCGCGTCAACCCTTCAAAAAGCATCCGAACAAGAGTCTGTCCATTTAAACTGCGCGTTTTGCGCGGATCTAAAGTCTGCGGCTCGCCCTGAATATTCATCCGCAGTGTCTGAGAAATGGAATCTTTCTTGTTTTTTTGCGGAGATTGACATCCTAGTCCAATCACAAGCAAAATTAAACTCATTGTCAAGGTCAAATGGGGATACATATTTATCTCACTTTTTTAGATGATTTTAATATACTTCTCCTTGTTTTGTCCATGACGATGAAAATCTTTTATTTGGAGGTCAAACATGGCTCAAAGTGTTAATGTACAATATGCTGTAACACAATTTCCAACTCCAGTCTTTAATACTTCTAATGTCTCTACTTGCTTTGGGGGGGACGATGGCGACACGCTAGCTTTAGATGACCAAGGTCTGATGAAAACAGTAGAAACTGTGCTATTTCCTCAGTCCAAGATAGAACTTTTAGAACAAGTCGCTCAATTTTCAATCTGGCGAATACGTACTAGTGAATATGACTATGGAGGCAACTACTATATCGACGACCGCTTCGTCCAACTCGTGCCTAATGCCTTTGGAAATAGAACCATTTCGATTCCTGCTATGCCAACAATCCTATCAAAATTAGATAAACTTGTGGGGACGCGTTATGTTTGGGGGGGAAATTGGCCACAGGGGATCGATCTAATGTCTCAATTATACCCAAGCCGAACACCCCTGCATCAACTGTCTAGCCTAGTCCAAGATACATGGAAATTCAAAGGGCTGGACTGCTCCGGACTCTTTCATTATGTTTCCGGTGGTTACACAGCACGCAATACTTCAAGGCTGGTTAACTTTGGAAAGGCCGTTCCTATCGAGGGATTAAGTTTAAGTGAGATCATTAGCAAAGTCAACGATCTGGATTTGATTGTCTGGGAAGGACACGCCATCGGTGTTTTCGATGAAAAAACAGCTATAGAAAGCAAAGTTTCTGAAGGGGTAGTCAAAACCAAGCTCTCTGACAGACTTGTTGAAATCATGAAAGATCGGAAGCCCGTAAATAAATGGAACGATAGCGAAGGCCCTCGATTTGTTATTAGACGATGGCATCCAGATCATTTGGTAGAAGAGTCTATCTAAAAACTTTACTGAATGTCGCTATTTTCTGTATTCCGAGATCAAATTGGCAACAAGGGCGCTCCATCCTGTCTGATGCGAGGCTCCGAGGCCTTTGCCTGTTTCAGGGTTGTAGTATTCGTAAAACTCGATGTAATCATTCCAGTGTGGATCGTCTTTGAAGCGGAATGAACTGCCCCAAACCGGTCGGACATTGTCGCTGTTCTTGGTGAAAATGGAAATGATGCCATCAGCAAAAAAATGTGCAATTTGATCTAAATTAACCGGTTGCTCTTCGCCAATTTTGATTTCAATTTCATCGAGTGCGACTTTGGCCATTTTTTTTAACGCTTCGATTAAAATGAAGTTCGTCTGAATCCAGATTGGGCCACGCCAATTTGAATTCCCTCCTTTGATCCTTTCAATGGACTCGGCTGGCTCGTAGCCAATTTTTTTGTTTTCAAAGATAAAGGGATTTCCAAGATGGAATTTAGACAAGCTGCGCAGCCCATAGGGCGAGCGGAATTCATCAGGATTCCAAATGTAACGAAGAACACTTTTGAGCTGGTCTTCGTTCATTAAGGTAAGCAAATAAACTTTCTTGCCCTTTTTTTCGAGGGGGATAATGCATTGTTCGACCAAATCTTTACGATTGTCTAAAAACCAATCGTAATTGGCTTTGAATTCTGGAAATTGGGCGAGTTGATCTTCTTCAATAATTTCTGTGGCATAAAGTGGAATGATCCCCACCAGTGACCGGACGCGGAATTTGGCAAATTTGCCATTGGGGTAAGTAAGCACATCGTAGAAAAATCCATCGCGCTCGCTCCACATTTCATAATTTTGATTTCCCCTTTTTTTCATGGCGTGCGCAATATAGACATAGTGTTCAAAAAATTTCGTCGCCAGCGATTCGTAAATACTGTTTTCCTTAGCGAGTTCCAATGCAATCGTCATCAAGTTCAAACAAAAAAGCGCCATCCAACCCGTTCCATCGGATTGCTGTAATTTGATTCCTCCAGAAAGACGTTGGGAGCGGTCGAGAATGCTGATATTATCCATCCCCAAGAAGCCTCCTTCAAAAACGTTATTTCCTTCGCTGTCCACCTTATTGACCCACCATGAGAAATTCATCAATAATTTATGAAAACAACGTTCCAAGAAATCGCGATCTCCTTTTCCGTATTTTTCTTTTTGCATGTGAAAAAGATGCAGAACTGCCCAACATTGAACAGGAGGGTTAAGGTCTGAAAACTCCCATTCATAGGAAGGAATTTGCCCATTGGGATGTTGGAATTGGTCAAATAAAAGGAGCCAGAGCTGTTCTTTAGCTAGCTCGATATCGACAAGCGCCAGGACCAAACAATGAAATGCTTGGTCCCAAGCAGCGAACCAAGGATATTCCCATTTGTCCGGCATTGACAAGATCCGCATCGAATTAAGGTGCCGCCAGTGGAAATTGCGAATATGTTCGCGCGAACTTGGCGGAGGATGGAGAGGGTTGTCGCCCTTTAGCCATAAGTTAACATCGAACAAATAAATTTGTTTGCTCCATAGTACACCGGCAATAGCTTGTCTTTGGATCATCTTTTCTTCATGAGTTGCTTTTTTGGGGTAAATCGCTTCATAAAAATGATCCGCTTCTTTCTTTCTCAATGCGATAATTTCTTCAACGTCCTTTAAAGGACTGTTCATCTCTTTATCTGTTAAGCGAAAATGCAAGACGACAGATCCTTTAGGAGGGATAGCATCAAAAAAGTAATGAAGACATCCCTTTGTGCCAACTTTCGAAGGATTGATGCTCTTTTCATTGTGGATCAGATGACGATGGAATCCATCTTTGTAATAATGGCTCGGAATTTCATGTCCAAATTCATGTGTCTCATTGTCTGTGAACATGAGCTCGGCTTCTTTCTTTCCATAAAGGTATCGTTTGCCAAGCCGATATTTGAATCCCAGATTTCTCGGAGGAGGCATATTGTCTTCATCAGCAATCAAAAAGACTTCTGTTTCCTTTTTTGCCCCCGCAGTGATGCGCGGTGAGGCTGTCCTGGCTTCTCCCCATGCCCAAGTGTTGCGAAACCACAATTGCGCTAAAATATGTAAAGGCGACGGATGATCGCCACGATTAAACACTTCGATTTTAATGCAGATGTCTTCAGGGGACGCTTTGGCATATTCAATGAGAATATCGAAATATTTGTTCCGATCGAAAATGCCCGTATCTACAAGCTCATATTCCGGATCGAACGATGTCCTCCGCCGATTTTCTTCACGGAGCTTCTGATACGGAAATTCATCCTGGGGATACTTATATAAATATTTCATGTAAGAATGTGTGGGTGTCGCATCGAGATAGAAATAACTTTCTTTCACATCTTCTCCATGAT
>JASHXO010000128.1 GCA_030043495.1 Candidatus Rhabdochlamydia sp. | reverse complement strand
GTTTGATCTCATTCACATTGATATTTCCATTTGATAAATCAATGTTGAGATCGCTATTGATCACTCGATAATTAAGAAAATACTCTTTAATCACTTCACCCTTATACCCTAAAGCGATGACAAACTCCTCAAACCCGTAATTAGCATAGATATTCATGATATGCCAGAGTATCGGTTTGCCCCCAATTTCAACCATAGGCTTTGGGATATTCGTTGTCATTTCGGAAAGACGCGTCCCGAGACCGCCGGCTAAAATTACTGTTTTCATTGTTTTCTCCATGCAAGAAAAAACCGATATTGGCAGAAGAAGTCTAAAAAAACAACTATCCTTTGCCCTGATCTCAGCTTAAGAGCATGTTTACAAATTACCACAGTTCGCTTTTTGCGACTTTTCTCACATCTTCTAACGCCACTTCTTGCCTTACTTTATTTCAGTATGTGCTGCGAAGCGGCATTAAAATCTGCGAAAAAATGTTATTTAATTTTCGTGTATTGTCTGTAATGAAAGATCGTATATGAATCCTAGTTTTAGAAAAGCATCAAGATTGTCCACGACAAACTGAGGGTACGATTGGTCAATATTGACAATTTCGCAGCTATTTTTCACGCTAAAATCAATAAAATTTTGGGTTCTCCACTCTGGAGTAATAATAGGGGTATTTTCTGGAGTATGCGACCATGCATCCAATTTTTGAATGAACCGATTTAAGCCACCCATAGAACAAAAATGCCAACCACAGTCATAAAGAATATATGGAGGCGGGGATGGAGGACTGGGGATATGAAAAATATTGCGCTTTCTTAAATCGTCGACACTTTGATTTTTTAATTCCCTGTAATGCAGAGCCAGAGGGCGAATGCCTCCGTTACTTTTCTCCTTGGCGTTTAGAAAATAGACATAAAAGTTGATCTGACATGCTATCATACGATGAGTCTTTAAAGCATCAGCAATGCGTGGAATAGCTTGATGCGATAGGATCTCATCTAAGTCGGAAATTAAAATGATATCACTGTCATGACAGTGTTGCAGTGCTCTTGCAATTTGGTCTCTTTGAAATTTTTCACGCTCCCATGGGTTATTATGGACTTCTATTCTTTCTGCGACCCCTACATAGAGAATTTTATGTAAAAATTTCTCGAAACGCTTTTGATTTTCTTTGAATAAAAGCGGTTTAGGGGAGCCTTGAAAAGACTCGTCCATTTCCACTAAAACAAAGTAGTCTACAACATCGTTCAATTCATTAAGGCGGATCTCAAGCAGTTCAAATTCATTAAAAAATGTGAAACAATCGTAAATCTTTGGAATGTAATCAGCTTGCTTTGCACGTTTCTTTTTTTCCTTTTTTTTGTGCTTGGCAATTTTCGCATACTGTGCAGCGTTGTTTTGAAGAGGCCAAACTGTTGTAGAGGAAGAAAAGAGAAATAAAAGAAAGAAATACAATAGCTTGCGCATAAGAGTATGTTTACAAATTATCATAGCTTGATTTTTGATGAATTTTTTTTGCAGGTTTTAACGCCGCTGTAAACATACTCTAAGAGCACACCGAAAATGATTCAATAGATTATCTTTGAATATCGATCCAAAACGTCTGCGATATCGCCAAAAACTTTTATTTCTCCCTTTTCTAGCCAAAGCGCTTTGTTACAAAACTCGCGAGATACATTAATATCATGCGTGGAGAGCACAAGAAACTCGGACTGGCCTACAAGTTTTTTCATTTGCCTCTTGGCCTTTTCCATAAATTGAGCATCACCCACATTTACAATCTCATCAATAAGCAGAATTTCGGAGTCTACACACGTGATAATCCCAAAAGCCAGACGTACTTTCATGCCGGAAGAATAGGATTTGATGGGGACCTTCATGAAATCCCCAAGCTCGGCAAAATCTTCCACCTGAGGAATCATCTTTCGAATCTCGGCTTTTGAAAGCCCCATGATCAATCCCCTAAGGGTAATATTTTCATAAGCATTCAATTCAATGTCCATGCCCATCATGATATCGAAAAGGCAATTTGTCGAACCTTGCACACAGACATGTCCGACGGTGGGCTCATAAATTTTGGCCAGGACCTTAAGCAATGTGGACTTCCCGGCTCCATTGTGGCCGATTAAAGCAAGCCGATCTCCCTTTTCCAGTTTAAAGGTAATATCTTTTAATGCCTCAACAATCACAGTGCCATTATCTCCGCCGAGTCTGCCACCCGTAGCCATGTTAACAAAAGATGCTTTGAGCGACCTGGCATTTGAGCCATAGATCGGATAATGCAATGAGACATTTTCAATCTCGACGTCAGCCATACTTATCAGTCCACCCAAAAAGCAATTCTTGAACGTGTTTTCACAAACAAAAGGAAGGTAAATAAACATCCAAAAAGTGCCAAAATGGTTGAGACATACACACTCTTAATACTCGGAAAATGACCTAGCAATGGAGAACGAACCACATCCAAAAAGTAAACCAAGGGGTTGTAATTCAAAATCCTTGAATTTTGTTCCAACAATTTTGGCATCCATGAAATAGGGGTCATAAAAAAGGCGATTTGGACACAGGAATTGATCATGGGAACGAGATCACGAAAACGGGCCGCAATCATCGCCACCAGAAAACTCACCCAAAAGACGTTTAAAGCAAGCAGGCAAAAGCCTGGAACAACTAAAACAACATTCCATCCGGGATTCAACTTAAAAAAAACGCAGATCATCAAATAGATGATCAAATTGTGCGCGAGAATAATCGATTGGCGCACAAGATGTTTAAAAACATAAAGACTGAAGGGAAGATGGATCTGCTTGATAAAGCTCCCATTGGATTTAAAAATTTCCGTCGCTTCAATCACACTGGACGAAATGAAAGTCCAAAAGAGAAATCCTGTCGTAAAAAAGGGAATATATTCTTCGAGGCTTTGATTAAACAAACGCCTGAACACAATGCCCATCATCAAAATAAAAATGAGCATGCTCAAGCTAATCCACCAAGGGCCGATAATAGAACGCCGATATCGCTGTTTTACCTCTACCCAGCCTAAATGCAGCCAGACGTTGTAATGAAGGGCTCCATTTTTTAAATCCTTCAGGGCAGAATCTATCTTCATGAATTTATAAAATTAAAACTTTTTGGCAGATGATGCATTACGAATAAAAAAAAGACAACGCAAAAAAAATGAAAATTTCCTTGATTTTAGGCATCGTTAAGACTAATCTCACGAGATTGCTACTTTTATGGCTTGTGTTTTATCATTTTGTTCATGTACTTCAAGTTATTGAGTAAAGGTTAAATATAATGGGTAAAGCCCTCGTTATTGTCGAATCGCCAGCGAAGATCAAAACTTTAAAAAAATTTCTGGGATCGAATTATCTCTTTGAGTCTTCTCTTGGACATGTTCGCGACCTGCCCCAGAAAGGGTTTGGGATCGATGTCGAACATGATTTTGAACCGATTTATACCATTTTGCCCGATAAAAAAGAAGTCATTGAGCGCTTAAAAAAAGCAGCTAAAGATGTCGACGTTGTTTATCTCTCTCCCGACCCGGATCGAGAAGGAGAGGCTATCGCTTGGCATATTGCATCTATTCTACCCAAGGGAACAAAATATAAACGCGTTACTTTCAATGCCATCACTAGAGAAGCGGTGATGGAAGCTCTAAAAGAGCCAAGAAATATCGATCAGGCTCTAGTCGATGCTCAGCAAGCAAGGCGTTTGCTTGACCGAATCGTAGGGTACAAAATTTCTCCGATTCTCACACGAAGAGTACAGGGGGCTCGAGATGGAGGACTCTCCGCGGGCCGCGTTCAGTCTGTCGCTCTTAAACTCGTCGTCGACAGAGAAAAGGAGATCGAAGCCTTTGTCCCTGTCGAGTATTGGAACATCATCTCTATTTTGCAAACAAAGAAAAGCGAACCTTCCTTTTATGCTTTCCTTTATTCTGTAGATGGAAAACGTGTTGAAAAAGAACCCGTGCCGGGCAAAGACAGCTTCATCATTCCCGATGAAAAAACTGCACACCAGATCGTTGAAAAATTGCAAAATGCCACTTATAAAGTCCAATCCGTTGAAAAAAGAGAAAAAAGAAGAAATCCTGTCGCTCCTTTCATCACTTCTACTCTGCAACAGGAAGCAAGCAGGCATTATGGCTTCTCTGCATCCCGAACAATGAACATTGCTCAAGGACTGTATGAAGGTGTCGATTTGGGAAATGAAGGAACTGAAGGATTAATCACTTATATGCGCACTGACTCTGTGCGCCTTGCCCCAGAAGCCATTGATGCAGCTCGTAAATACATTGAAAAAACATACGGCAAAGAATATCTTCCGGGCGAACCAAGGCATTATACAACTAAAAAAAGTGCTCAAGACGCTCATGAGGCGATCCGCCCGACCAATCTTCAGCACGCCCCAGACAAAATCAAATCCTATCTGACTGTCGATCAATACAAGCTTTATATCCTTATCTGGCGTAGATTCCTTGCTTCGCAGATGAATCCTGCCATTTATGACACTGTTTCTTGCGATATTGAAACCGATAAAAAAATCATGCTTCGGGCCACTGGCTCAACGATCAAATTCTCAGGGTTCCTTGCTGTTTACGAAGAAAAACAAGATAAAGGCAATGGAGAAGAAAAAGAAAAAGAGGACGAAGAGAAAATCCTTCCTCCATTGCAAGAAGGACAACCCCTTCTTCTTTTCGAAGTCCAATCCCAACAAGCGTTTACTCGCCCTCCGCCAAGATTCACAGAAGCATCACTTGTCAAAGAGCTTGAAAAATCAGGAATTGGAAGACCTTCGACATATGCGACGATCATGAACAAAATCCAAAGTCGTGATTATACGACCAAGGAAAAAAGCACTCTAAAACCGACAGAGCTAGGAAAAGTGATCGCCAAAATGCTTGAGGATAACTTCGGCATGATCATGGACGTCGGCTTTACCGCTGCTATGGAAGACGAACTCGAACACATCGCCGAAAACCAACAAGATTGGAAAACACTGATCCGTGATTTCTGGGAAAAATTCATCCCCTTTGTGAAATCGGCCGAAAAAGAAGCTTTTGTCCCTCGTGTCGAGACAGAGATTAAATGTCCTGAATGCGGACATAATCTACAAAAGATCTGGTCGCGAAAAAAATACTTCTATGGATGCTCGGATTATCCTAATTGCAAATTTACTACCCCTTTAGAAGCGCTGGAGTTCAACAAAGAAGACTATGATCCTACCTTTGACTGGGATCAACATTGCCCAAAATGCGGTAGCCCTATGAAATTGCGCTTTGGCCGATTTGGCCCATTCCTCGGTTGCACACGCTATCCAGATTGCAATGGCATAGTGAATATCCCTCGAAAAGATGAAATTCCTGCCAAAGATATGCCCACCTGCCCAGCCCTCGGTTGCGATGGCAAAATGGTTCAAAGACGCTCTCGTTTTGGAAAACCCTTCTTTTCCTGTTCGAATTTCCCCGACTGCGATGTTATCATCAACAATCTCGATGATCTCAACGAAAAATATCCAGACCATCCTAAAACTCCCTATGTCAAAAAGCCGAGAAAAGGGAAATTCGGCGCTAAAAAAGAAGAAAAGGAAGAGAAAAAAGCCGCTGGTAAAGAAAAAAAGAAAACTGCTCCTCGCAAACAAGCAGCTTTAAAACTCTCTAAAGAATTGGAAGAAATTGTCGGTGCGAAAGAACTTTCTCGTCCTGAAGTAGTCAAAAAAGTTTGGGATTACATCAAAGAGCATAAACTACAAGATCCCAAAAACAAACGTCAAATCGTCCCCGATGCTAAGCTCGCCAAAGTCTTAGGCGGTAAAAAGCCTATTGATATGATGAAGCTCTCAGGCTTGCTAGGCAAGCATATAGGTTGATCATCTCTTTATAATAATCGCAAGACTATCATAGAAGTGGATAGAATAGATCTTCTCGCGATAGATATTCAATTCTCTTAAAATAGAAGGATCAATTGCAAGATGACTCGCTTTCGTTGTGCGCGCGCCGATGAAATTGACTTCATCAATGAGACCTTTTAAAAAAGTTACTGTATTTAGCCCTGTTCTTTCCCCTCCCCACCCGGTCCAATAGGAAGTATGTAGGTCCTCGATGATGTAAAGTCCTCCGCTCTTAAGATGGGGAAATAAGACTTTAAAGCTCGTGATTTGTTGATTCATCATATGCCCACCATCATCAATGATAACGTCAAAATCTCCTCCTGTCTTTGCGATAAATTTTTGAAGATCTTCAGGACTTTCTTGATTGCATAAGTGATAATTGGATCGATCTGAAAAATATTGAATGTTTTGGAGGGTGATATCGATGAAGTGCAACTCTGCATTTTTAAAATATTCTTCCCATAATTTTACGCTTGCTCCTTTGTAAATTCCAATCTCTAAAAATTTGATCGGCTTTTCTTTGAGGCCAGAAAAATATCTAGCATAAACTTCTGTGTAATTGTGATAAAATGAACCTTTATCAGCGCCTGCCTCGATTGCAAGGGAATCAAGATAATGATAATCATCCAAACTTTCAGAAGCATGGAGTGGCTTAAACAAGAAAAGGAGAATCGAAAGAGCCCAGGGTAAAACTCGACATAGTCGAAAAACTAATGATTGAGGCGATCCTTTGCCAGAACCTATAAATAGGTGCGGCCATCGGCGGCGAAGAAAAAAGGCTGCCGGTGACGCTGCGAATGCCTTGCAAATGTCCAAAAATATGGCTTTAAAGTTCGAAACTCTCAACATTGACTCCCCCTATTGTAAGAGACGTTCTCTGAATTTGAATCATTTGATTTTTAAAACGGCAAAAAAAGGCGCGAAAAGCAGGTTATTCAAATTCAGAGAACGTCTCTAAGAGAGAACAGTATGCCATATCCTAAGTTGCTCGTGGAAGAGTTTTTTGAGATTTGCCTAAAAGGCTTCCTCGAAAAGGGACCACAGCTAGATTTAAAAAAAGGAAAACATAAAAGGACCACATGCTTGCTGAGATGCTGAGATGGGACAAAAACAAAAAGACGAGTAAATAAGTCCCTCCTTTAATAAGATCCTTGTATCGCCCGACGCATTCTTTAATTTTATAATCTCCATATCTCAGCGCAAAACCATAAAGTATGCCAAATAAGATCACGCCTAGATAGCCAAAATTAAGAAAGGATTCTCCGAATATCCCTGGCCTTAAACCGGGCATCACATCAGAATCAAATCCCGTTAAGCCATTTGTATACATGGAAATGCTCCATTCTCCACGGATCGAGCTAAAAACTCTCGGAATAAATGAGATGAGAGCAGCAAGATAGGTTTTTCCATATAAATATTCGTCATCCCAACAAGATAATATCCATGCAAAATCACGAGTATCGGAGAAATTATTCCCATAAAAAAGTTTAGCCAAAAAAGTTAGGAAAAAATTAAAAAAATTGAAATTTCCTTCACGCAATTGACCTAAAATAATCGCTGCAAAGAGTAGCCCTAAACAAATACCTAATAATTTGATCAAACTGCACTTGCCTTCTCGATAATAAATTTGTTGAATAAATAATCCAAGAAGGGCGTTTAATCCCAATGAACGCATGCCGAAAAACAAAGTAACAAGAAATAGAATAATAATAAATTTGAGATAAACACCTTCTTTAAATTGAACAAATCGCAATGCAAAAAAAGAAAAGGCAATCGGAATTATCGAAATAGTC
>JASHXO010000127.1 GCA_030043495.1 Candidatus Rhabdochlamydia sp. | reverse complement strand
GTACTTTACCGATTGTCATCCGCGTCTTTGATGTTGGAGGAGACAAAAATCCGGAACTTTTTCCCGAAGGAGAAAGGGAGCCGAACCCTGTACTGGGCTGCCGTGGAATTCGCTTTTTGCTGCGCCGTCTGGAGATTTTTAGAATCCAGCTTCGGGCAATTTTGCGAGCTGCAGTCTATGGTGATGTCCGCATTCTGCTCCCTTTAATCTCTGATCTCAGTGAACTAGAAATGACAAAAACGCTCATTAACGAAGTCGAACAATCCTTGTCCTTACAAGGAATTCCCTATAAATCAAATATTCCTGTCGGTTGCATGATCGAAGTTCCTTCCGCTGTATTGATTTGCGATACCCTTGCAAAAAGAAGCGACTTTCTTTCTATTGGCACGAACGATCTCGTCCAATATACTCTCGGCATTGATCGCAGCAATCCAGCGATGAGCGATTTTTGCTATCCAGCACATCCAAGTGTACTAAGAATGATCAAGATGGTCAATACTGAGGCCAAGCGCTATGGCAAAAGCGTCACAATCTGCGGCGAGATCGCCTCTAATCCGCTTTTCGTGCCCCTGCTTCTCGGTCTTGGCGTCGATCAACTTTCCTGCTCTCCACGTTATATTCCCATTGTCAAGCGATCGATCCGGCAGACGAGCCTGCTCAGTGCTTATGAGCTTGCCGGGCGCGTCCTGCGTCTCAATTCGACAATGGAAGTATCTCAAGTTCTTTTGGAAGCATATAATAATGCAAGTTTTTCGTGAATTGATCGACACGTAATTTTTTGATCTATTTCTCTCGAAATGCTCAATTCTAAAAGCCAAAAGGAAGATTCATTCCTCCAGGAAGAGAGAGATTGTTCATGGGATCATCGGAGAGTTTACTATAAGCATCATCGCATGCAGCTTTGATGAGGTCTTGAAGTCCTTCGAGATCGCTAGTATCGACACATTCTGGTTTGATCTTGATTTCAAGAAGTTCTTTTTCGCCATTGACCATCACAGTAACAAGTCCATTTCCAGCACTGCCGGACACTTGTTTGTTTTTCATTTCGCTGCGCATCATCTCAAGCTGTTGCTCCATGAGCTTAGCTTGTTTTTTCATTTTGGAATAACCGCTACCCATTAGTTTTGCTCCTTTTTTATGATCCCTTCGAGCTCCACTGCAGCAAAGCGCATCAATGTATCGTAACGACTTTGTGAAGCACCCTGAACTGAATTAATGCTTTCTGTGGAAGAAGCCGGAAGCTTTGCTTCAGGAACAAGGGAAGGGGTTTGAGATTTTGAAATTTCTTTAACATTTGTATTCGCAACTGCCTCCCATTGAGATTTTGAAAGCAACAAAGGGGGTTGCGAAGATGTCTGATTCGGAAGATCAGGGGAAGAATGTTGATGAATTTCTTCTGAAACAAGAGATTTTTTTTCTTCAGTTCGAGGAGAATTGGAGTTAATCTTTTCTTTGATTTTCTTTAACAAAGTATCTTCAAGCGAAGAATTTTCCAAAATTTGCTCTGAAGTAGAAACAATCACAGGCTCAATGGGGCTCGACTGTAAGCTGGGAACTGGCTTAAGCGTTTTTTGTTGAGCAGGTTTTTTCATCGAAGATGACGGGCCATCCTCCGGCCCAACATCCTGCGACTCAATCTTTGCAGGAGAAGTGAGAGGGGGTTGGACGTCATTCGGTAAAGGAGAGATTGACTTCTGTTCTAATTCAGTTAGCCGCCGGACAAGTTGCGGCAAGGTAATTCGATGTTTAGAGCGGAGAATATGAAGCAGGATCATTTCCAAATTGACCCGCTTAAAGGGAGTTTTGCCCAGTTGTTGTTGCGAGTGAACTAGGAAATCGAGGATGTAAAGGCATTGTTCTTCCGTGTAAATTGATGCAGAAGAACTATATTGCTCTTTGAGTTTAGCGGTAGGAAAAGTCACGAATCCATTCAGTTTAAGTTTCAGGAGGCAGCGGTAATGCTCGATCAAATTATCGATAAAATAGGAAAGATCTTTACCCGATGAGAAAATGTCGTTTGCGAGTTCGAAGGTGAATGAGAGATTTTGCTCTTTAAAAGCATTGTCCAATGCAAAAAAGACTGTCCGAGGCATAAGGCCGAGTGTGGCTGAGGCTTTTGCCACGGTGATCGGTTGCTCGGCATAGCAGATGATTTGATCGAAAAGAGATTCAGCATCTCTTAGCGAACCTTCAGAAAGATTAGCAATCAAAAAGAAAACATCTTCTTCACACGGAATATTTAAGTCTTGGGCGATCCAAGCTAATTTTTTTTTCAAAGCCTCAGATGGGATGCGATTCAAATCGAATCGCTGACAGCGACTGATAATCGTAGGAAGAACTTTATGTGGCTCAGTTGTTGCGAAGAAAAATTTAACATTGGCAGGAGGTTCTTCTAGCGTTTTCAAAAGTGCATTGAAGGCCTCTTTTGTCAGCATGTGAACTTCGTCAATGATGTAAATTTTATATTTTCCGGATGCAGATGCGTAACCAATGGTCTCATTGATCTGGCGGATATCATCGATGCCGCGATTGGAGGCGCCGTCAATTTCGAGCACATCGAGGGATCTACCGGAGTTAATATCCAGGCAAGAAGAACAAGCATTGCAAGGTTCAAAACTTTGAGAAAGGTTGCTGCAGTTCAAGGCTTTAGCAAACACACGTGCCAATGTGGTCTTACCTGTACCACGGCAGCCACAAAAGAGGTAAGCATGCGCCAAACGGTTTAAGCGAAGGCCATTTTTCAATGTTGTGACAATTGCTTCTTGGCCGACAATACTGGCAAAAGTTTGCGGCCGATATTTGCGCGCGATCACCTGGTAATTGCTTGGTTTTGAATCCACGGTTTTCCTCTCAATAAAGAGCCAATTGCAAAACTTTTCACCGCCGGGACAAGAGGTGAATTATCGATTTTTCTGCTGGCGTGAGTTTTGCAATTGGCTCTAAAAATTAATTATACGAGATATCGGGTTAGAAGACAAACCCGAAAAAGATGGAAATTAAAATTTAAATTGAGTCGAAATCATATATTTATTTTTCGCAGATCAGCATGTCTGAATTTACTTGAACAAAGAAATTTTCAACGATAATTTTTACTCTTTATGTTATGATTGCACAAGAGAGGTATGTCTTGAAATTTCAAGCAAGTTTTTTTTGAGATCTAGTTTTTTTGTTTGGAATCCAATTCTTGTTTCAGGGCATTATCTTACGCGGGTTTTGAATCGAAAAGGACGAGATGCAAATTATCTCTAAGAGTAAAGCAGAGACATGCTCAGAAAGGCTCAAGATGAGCTTTTAAAAAAAGGCAAGTTAATGCAAGAGCAGCACATTGACGACAGTCGATCGGCACCTCAAAAAAAACGATGGCAAGAAATCCTCGGCGGAAATCACACGCCGCAACGTCTAATCTTGGCCTTGGGTTTTATCATTATCCTGACCTGTTTTTTACAATTCCGCGAAGTGCGCATAGAAATGCTTGAAATTGGCACTTCGGCTCCGCGGTACGTCATTGCGCAAACAGATTTTTCCTTTTTGGATGAAGAAGCAACACAGACGCTTAAGCAGGAAGCCGTCAGGGATATCGGGGCGATTTATAAGGTCGATGAAGAACAAGTGCAAAAATTCCGTCATGATTTTGAAAATTCTCTTATCGAACATCAACAATGGCGTCAAGATTTGCCGAGCAGTACTTTCGAAGAAATCTATACGATGCTGGATCAAATCGAAGAAGAGTTGTCTGAGGCTAGGTTTACCAATAGCCGCACTCTGAATAAAATGAAATTGCTCAAAATTCCTGCACCGCATTTCTTCCAGATCCAGCCTTCGGTTTCTCAAACCGAGCCTCTGATCCTCCCCCAGCCTTTGTGGAGCGAAATTCAGCAGACGTTGTCAAAGCAAAAGAAATACCATCCTGAGACAATCGACTACCTACTTGGAACTTTTTCCCATCAACCATGGCTTCTGCAACAAGATTTTGCTTTAGAACGCAGTATCCGAGGAGAAGTTCAAAGCGGAATTCCCAATCGGTATACACATGTTTATGCGGGAAGCCAAATCATCAAAAAAGGAGACAAGGTCACCTCACGCCACATTGCGATGGTCCAGGCAATGAAAAATGCACTGGACGAAGCGCGAAATTTATGGAGCCCTTTGACTTTGCTCGGGAGCGCTATTGTCGCGCTGTGTTTGACGGTAGCAGCACTTTTTTATCTCTATTATTTTCATCGCGAATTGATGAAATCGTTGCAAAAAATCGTTTTGCTCATGACGATTGTCGTGATGAGCCTCATTCTTGCCAAAGGCATCGAATTTTTGCTCTTGAATGAAAGCAAAGATTTAATCGAAATCACTCATCTTCCGCTTATCGTCCCTTTCTCCGCTCTTTTAATTTGTGTGCTCATCGGAAGCGAAGTGGCAATCGTGACATCTCTTTTCTTGTTGTTTATTTATGGAATAACGCTGGCAGTCGATTACGTGCCTTTCCTACTGACCAATTTTTTTGCGACCTTCGTCACAATTCTCTTTGCCAGAAAACTGCATAAGCGCAAAGAGGTCTTCGCTGTATGTGGCAAGATCTGGTTGAGTCTCGTTCCATTGGTCATTGCTTTGAATTTGATTGCCAACAGTCTAAAAAACCTCAATTTTGCAACAGATTTATTGAGTAGTTTTATCTTTTTAGCAGCGACAGCAATCCTGGTCGTCGGACTCCTTCCCATTTTAGAGTCTCTTTTCCACGTGATGACGGATATGACTCTGATGGAATATATGGATCCCGATCATGAACTGCTTCGCAGGCTCAGTCTTGAGGCGCCGGGAACTTATCAACATTGCCTTGTCGTCGGCAATATTGCAGAAGCAGCGTCGCGATCCATCGGAGCCAACGGACTTTTTTGCCGTGTTTCCACCCTCTATCATGACATTGGAAAACTATTCAATCCTCACTATTTCACGGAAAATCAGCTTGGTGGATTTAATATCCATCAATTACTTACGCCTGCTGAATCGACTCACGTCATCATCGCGCATGTTTCCGAAGGCGAGGCTCTCGCGCGTAAATACCATCTCCCGCAAAGTTTTATCGACATCATCAGAGAACACCATGGGACGACAATGGTCTACTATTTTTACTGTAAGCAAGTTGAGCAAATGGGGGGAGATGCAACAAAAGTCAATGAAAAAGTCTTCCGATATCCTGGACCGAAGCCGAGGTCAAAAGAATCAGCTATCATCATGATTGCAGATACTGCCGAAGCCGCTTCGCGATCGATGGACGAGGTAACAGAAGAAGCAGTCGCCGACATGGTCGATAAGCTTGTCGCCGAGAAAGCTGAAGACGGCCAGTTCGATGAATGCCAACTGACTTTCGAAGAGTTAGGCCGAGTCAAAAGATCGATTGTAAAAGCTTTGATGGTCACTCGTCATTTACGTATCAAATATCCAGAAAGATAATCCTTTGATGACACTTTTTCCGGTCAAGCCTTAATACGATCAGAAATGAGGATCGGCATTGAAGAAGTGCTTTGGGATGCAGTACGTTTTAATTATCTCAAGTTGGAGGCCGAGCTTCGTTCTCGGCCCAACATTGTATAGGGAGTGCGACTCAAACGCACTCTTAAATTTTGAACCGATGGCGTTTGTCCACGCTTTTTTTCATGATCGCTTGGACCAGCTGTTTTGGAAGAAGCTTTGCTAAGGGGACGAGGACGCGATAACGCCAATCGATGATCGATAACACTTTGGCTTTGGCGATTTGTTTAAGAATTAACTCAGCGGCTTTTTCTGGGGTCATTGTGATGTGATCTTTTTTTTGGGGGTAATCGCCAGAAGCCCGCTTTCGAAAATCGGTTTCGATCTGTCCAGGACAAGCAGTTAAGACGCGCACGCCTTGCGATTTTAATTCTGCATCTAATCCTTCAGAAAAACTGTTAACAAATGCTTTTGTCGCTCCGTAGAGGCTGAAAGCGGGCGTGGTGAAAAAAGCAGCTGCGGAAGAAACATTGAAAATGACCCCTTTTTTATTTTCCTTAAGTAAAACGCGCGCGCTTTCGACAGATAGTTCCATTAATGCTTGAACATTCAATTCCACCATTTCACACAGGTCAGAGAGAGGGTGGACCAGTGTCGGCCCGTAGAGACCGAATCCAGCATTATTAATCACGAGATCGGGCTGGCGCCGACGAATGAGTTTAATCAATTCTTTGCGTTGCTCCGCATCCGTTAAATCGGCCGTGTGAATATGCGTTGATGGAGGAAGGTCCAAGGCGACTTTTTTAAGCTTTTCTTCGTTCCTTGCGACGAGGATCATAGGAATCCCTTGTTTTACCAATGCATAACTTAAGGCTTTTCCCAATCCTGAAGAGGCGCCTGTTATGAGAGCAAGTCTTGGGTGAATATTGAAATGAGTCACTTCAATGCATCTTTTTTAAGTGTGTCTAAGAATAAGTCCAGTCTCTTGTCGCATTCTTGAATTGCTTCTTCGATTGTTTTAAAATTCTCCGTACTTACGCCTCCGTAAATCTTGATTTTTGGCTCTGTCCCTGAAGGGCGGATAACTAATCGGGTGTAATCGTCTAAACGAAAGAGAAGCACATCTGATTTGGGAAGCTCGAGCTGCTGAATCTTTCCCGATTTTAAATCATAGTGAAGACGTTTTTCATAATCTTTAAGAGAGATGACAGATTTGCCAGCGATGTCCTTCGGAGGATGAGAACGCAACCGTTCCATAACAGATGCCATTTGTTCCATTCCTTCTTTACCGGGATTGAAGTTAATTGACATCTGCTTTTCCCTGAACACTCCATACTTTTTATAGATCTTATGTAAACGATCGAGCAAAGTCTCGCCTTGTAATTTGGCATAAAGGGCAATTTCAGCAATTAAACAGGAAGTGATGATGGCATCTTTGTCGCGGGCGTGTATTCCAAGTAAATATCCATAGGATTCTTCGGCGCCAAAAATGAATTGGTAACTGTTCTTAGACGTTTCCCAAAGATGGATTTTTTCCCCGATGTATTTGAATCCAGTCAAAACTTCAAAACAGGGTTTTTGATAAGTTCCTGCGATTTTTTTTAATAATTCTGTCGTCACAATCGTTGTCACAAATGCTCCTTTAGGAGGCATAGTCTTAAGTTTTGTTAACACCTCACACAGGTAATCGACGCAAATCGTGGCCATTTCGTTCCCATTGATGAGAATTGATTTTCCTTGATGCCTGATGACGACGCCAATCCGATCTGCATCGGGATCGGTGGCAAGCACGATATCCGATTGCGTTTGTTCCAAATGCTCGATCCCTAGCTTAAGGGTTTCTTTGTATTCGGGATTAGGAAAAGCAACTGTTGGGAAATCTCCATCGATTGTGATTTGGTTTTCCACCATTTTGATCGTAGAAAACCCCCATTGCATAAGGGTCTTTGGGACAATCGTAATTCCCGTGCCATGAAGGCTGGTGTAGATAATCTTCAAAGAAGGGCCATTTTTTTTGTTATCTTGCGGAAAATGCTGCAGAGGCGCGATCGCTTTGAGATATTCATCGTCAAGAGGAGAAGTGGGAACGATTTCTATAAGAGGATCGTTGAGAGGGGCAAGATGGACAGAGGAAAGATCCTTTAATTTTTCCGCCTCTTTGACAATGCCTTCATCATGCGGGTGGACGACTTGAGCTCCGTCGCTCCAATAGACTTTGTAGCCATTGTATTCTTTGGGATTATGCGAGGCGGTAATCATGATTGCTGCACTTGCTTTTTTAAAACGACAGGAAAAAGAGATATATGGGGTTGGACGCAGCTCGTTAAGCAAATATACGTAAATACCGTTTCCTGCCAAAACTCTTGCTGCTTCTTTAGCAAATTCTTGAGAGTGATGTCGAGAATCAAACCCGATCAAGACAGAAAGTTTGGATTGGTTGTTTTGCTTTCGTAAGTAGTTGGCCAAGCCTTGTGTCGCGAGACGGATTGTGTAAATATTCATCCGTGTCGTTCCGGGCCCCATGATTCCGCGCATACCCCCGGTCCCAAAAGAGAGGTCTGAGAAAAAGGCATCGATAAGACCTTGAGGATTTTTTTCGAGCAAGGTGCGAACTTCTGCCTTAGTTTTTTCATCAAACGGACCTTCCAGCCAGTAATCGACTCTTTTTTGAATATCTGGAGCAATGGCTGTAGAATTGATCATGGACCTTCCTCATTGGTAATTTTAGACACAATTTGCAAAATTAGCGTCCTTTTATCGGGCTGCCTCTGATTCAGAAAATACCAAAATGAGGTTTAACAATTCAGCAAATTTTACGACTGACTTGTTAGTTTTTTTCAGGAAGATGTTTTTGGATTTCACCCAGAGCGATAAGAGGAGCATCGGGATGGTCTATGCCTTCGCAACGAGCGGCTGTGTCCTTCCAATGATCGGGAGTTTTGAGATTTTCGGGCCACCATGGAAATGTGCGGCATTGTTTTGGGCGGACTCCGTAGACTTGGCATTTTTTCCCTTTGAGAAAGACGCAATCATAGGTTCTAGAATGTTCTTTAAGAGAAATGCGATTGCCAATGCGCCGTGTGTATTTTTGAATGAACTCCTTCATGGAAATTTTCAAAAATTCCGCCATTGCTTCTGCTTCGGATGGACTGACCCATACATAACCCGGGGACCCAGTGCAGCATTGACCGCATTCAGTGCATTTAAAACGCAAGCCGTCTTTATACCAAGGATGCATCGTATTACCACCTGAAGTTCGATTTAATGATGGGCTGCCAAAAAGCGTAGCCATCGGCATTTGTGTTTTTAAAGACCTCGACCTCACAACCTGAGGCAGTGATCTCGATCAAATTCCAAGTCCCGCCTTCTTTCTGGGCTGTTGAACCGCTATCGAGGAAAATAGGCAGTTGGCTACTGCGTAAATCTGCGATGCAGTGGCGGTGGGTATGGCCGTGAAGGAAGAGTTTGATTTTTGGAAATCTTTCGATCTGCTTTTTAAGGGCGTCTTTGCGGATTAAGCTCTTGCGCGCAGATTCATTGGAGAAGATCGGAAAATGATTGATAAGGATAACACGATGGTCTGCAGGGGTTTCTTTAAGCGCTTTTTCGAGCTTTTGTTCCAATTCCGGAGAAAAATACCCGTTGGAAGAGATCAATGAAGTCGCAATAGCCGTGTCCAGTCCAATCAACCACCACCCATGTCCAAAATAAACAGTCGTTAGCCTGTCTTCTTTAAGGCTGAATGAAGTCAGCGGATCTGTTGGCAGAGCATAGGTTGTGTTAAAAAATTGATAAAACAATTGTTTTTTATAAGCCTTTTTGGTGTACTGGTCATGGTTGCCGGGAATGGTGAAAACCTTAAATTTTTCTTGCTCAAGGCTCTCGATAAATTGCTGGGCCATGCTGAACTCCTCTTCGTGGGACGTTGAGGTTAGATCGCCTGTAATTAGCACAGCATCGATTTTACGTTCGTGAAAAATAGGGAAAAGGGTTGTAAGGCCGTCGGGTCGGAAAGCGTGTTTACGCTTCAATAGAAGATTTAAGTTTCCCAGCCATCTTTTCGAGCAGAATTGGAACGGATTCCACGTCAGTTTGGAAAAATGCAAATCGGAAATGTGGGCCAAACGAAAGAGCGGTTTTTCTATTGTATGCATAAAAAAATCAAAGGACTTTGTCGGTCCTAAGTGTCAATAGTACTCTTTCGAGCATTAAAATGCTTATTTTTTCCGGACGATTCGGACACCTTTATGAGCTAGAACAGCCCTTTCAGTCTGATTCTGTTTAATTAATGTTTTAATCCAGCGTCTACCTTCGGGATGGATATGTGCTGGAGGAGATTCTCCAAAAGAGACTAACTCAGGGGTAGATCGCTTTGAGGCATGCTTGTATTTGATCTTTTTTTTAATCGAAATGCCTTTCTCTGAAGACTTTAAAATTTCTTCTTTTTTCTGGGCTTCCTTTTTAGGGTATTTTTTAAGCATTTCTTTGGTTGTCAGTTCATCACTGTATTGGCGTGTTTCGCGGACTGGATAGCGGCCTTGGGCAACACGGATTTCTTTTTCCATTTTTTTTTGGAGTTTTTTTGGGATTGGACGCTTGATTCTGTTCATAGGGAGCCCCTAAAGTCTAAAAAAATTACTTAACATCACTCTAGCTTATAGATGAATTTAGGGGAAGAGCCAGTTGCAAAAAGAGAGTTCTTACTTACCTGATATCTTTTTAACATCCTCATCGTAGTTTGCTGTAGAGTCCCAGATCTTGATTTCATTACTCAGCCAAGAACAGGAGAAAATCTTGTCATTGTGAATGACAATCGATAAAAGAGCGCTTGCATTGTTCAGAGTAGCAATGCATTCTTTGGAATTTAAATTCCAAACCTTGATTGTTTTATCAAAGGATCCGGAGAATAGCATTCCTTCATAAATAAAAAGTGAACAAACTAAATGTATATGACCCTCTAAGGTAGTGATATCCTTTTGTGAATCCAAATCCCAGATCTTGATTAATTTAGAGCTGGAGAAGAGCTTCCTATCGTAGACTAGAAGTGACTTAATGGGTCCGATATTGCCTTGTAGAGTAGTGATACACTTTTGGGAGTCTAAATCCCAGATCTTAATTGTTTTATCAAGGGAACTGGAAAAGAGTTTGCCACCATAAATGACAAGCGATTCAACTGGACCTACATGTCCTTGCAAAGTTGCGATACACTTTTTGGAATTTAAATCCCAAATTTTAATTGTTTTGTCTCTAGAGCCCGAGAAAAGGTTGCCATTGTAGATGATGAGCGAGACAATCGTGTCTGTATGTCCTTGTAAGGTAGCAATACACTCATAAGAATTTAAGTCCCAGATTTTGATCATCTTGTCCCTGGAGCCAGAGAAAAGTATCTCGTCTAAGGTAATAAATGAGACAACAGAATCCGCATGGCCACGTAACGTAGCAATGCATTCATTAGAATTTAAGTTCCAAATCTTGATCGTTTTATCCTTAGAGCCAGAGAAGAGCTTGCTTTTGTGGAGGATAAGCGAGGTCACTTGATTCTCATGACCTTTGAGCACATGCGAAGTACATGTTCTCTTTATGAGACATTGTATAAGGTTTGAACGATGCGCTTGTTGATAAGCCATTCGATAGGTTTCAAATTTTTTTATTCTTCCAGGAAAATGAGAAGAAAATAGTGTTTGCCAAACCATATCATTTTGTAATATTTCGTACAAATGTTTGCATGTTGTCTGATACCCTACGATTTCTTTTGTACCCAAATGTTTCAAAATTTGAGCAAAGAGATCTAAAGGCAAATGCAAAAAAGAAAAATTTTTCCGTGTAATAGTAGTTGATGAAAGAAGGTTTGTTAGATGAAATGAATCAATCATCATTGCCTCCTTGTTTAGTTAAGGATCCCTTCGGGGAGGAAAAGGCATACTAACGACTGAATCATTTATAATCAATCGAATTGCTTAGAGACGTTCTCTGAACGAGGTAAGGAAATTTAACAATGAAACAGTTACATAATTATTTTTTCTGATCAATTAATTGTAGATTATGTATTGCAAATTATTCGGTAAAGTGGCTCCATTGTAATTCTTGCATTTCATGTTATAGATCTCTTCAAAGTTACAGAAGGTCTTTAATTATGCCTAGTGCTCTGTAAACTTAATTTTTGCAGTTTGGACTAACGTGAAAGCTCCCGCAGTTAAGCGATCGTAAAGCGCGCTGTATTAATTCAATACAGCTAGCTTTACGATCGCTTAACCGCGGGGCTTTGACGTAGCCGAAACCGCAAA
>JASHXO010000126.1 GCA_030043495.1 Candidatus Rhabdochlamydia sp. | reverse complement strand
ATGGATAGCTTGCCCCAGTCCAATGACCTCTGCAATCATCGGCGTTCCCGCTTCAAACTTTAACGGAGAATGTTGAAAGGAAAAGGAATGCGTTGTCACTTCATCGATCATATCCCCACCTCCTTGATAAGGAGGCATCTTTTCTAACAAGGCACGTTTTCCATATAAAACACCTACTCCTGTCGGTCCATAAGCTTTATGACCGGAAAAAACAAAAAAATCAGCTTTTAATTTTTGCACATCGACCGGCAAATGGGCAGCACTTTGTGCTCCATCGATAAGAACTTTAGCACCACGAGCATGAGCTAGCGCAATGATTTCCTCAATCGGATTTATGGTTCCTGTGGAATTGGCAATATGCGCGACACTGACAAGTCTGGTCCGCTCTGTAAGGAGTTCTTCGAATAATTCTAAAATCAATTCGCCCCGCTCATTTATCGGTATGGCTTTAACAATGGCTCCTCTTTCTTCACACACCATTTGCCAAGGAACAATATTGGAATGGTGTTCCATTTCTGTAATAATAATCTCATCACCGGGTTGTAAAAAAGCTTTGCCAAACGAAGCAGCTACAAGATTAATCGCTTCCGTTGTTCCTTTTGTGAATATAATTTCGTCGACAAAGGCTGCGTTCAAGAATTCTTTTAGTTCTTGCCGAACATCATTGTATCGAGATGTTGCTTGACTTGCAAAATCATAGACAGAACGATGGACTGTAGCATATTGTTCTGAATAAAAATGGCTGATAGCTTCGATCACGCAATGAGGCTTTTGTGCTGTAGCAGCGGAATCAAAATAGATGAAGGGTTTGCCATGCAAGCGTTGATGCAGCATTGGAAAAGCTTGCCGGATTTTCCAAACATTCCATTCCTCTTTATTATTCACAGGACTCCCGCTTCACAAAATTGTTCAAATTTATCAATGATTTGCTTGAGTACAGAATCATAAGAAATTTGCTTGATCATTTCACGACAAAAACCACTGATCAAAAGACGTCTCGCCACATTGGTTTCAATTCCTCGACTTTTAAAATAAAAGAGCTGTTCTGGATCGGGTTGCGAAATTGTCGCACCATGCGAAGCTTTGACATCATCTGCAAAAATTTCCAAGTTAGGTTTACTGTTTGCGACAGCTCCTCGATCTAAGATTAAATTCTTATTGAGCTGATAGGCCTCAGCTTTCTGCGCTTCTGGGCGCACGAGAATTTTACCTTCAAAACTCGATTGGCTTGCATCATTTAAGACCCCTTTGAATAACTGCATGGAACGCGTAAACGGAGCTTCGTGTTCGATGATGGCATGCGTGTGAGCTGAGCGATTTGCATTCAGCATCCACAATCCATTTAAATTTGCTTCGCTATTTTCTCCTTTGAGATTGACACGGAAACTTCGACGAAATGCTTTTGCACCCCAAGTAAAATTTAAAAAATGAAAACGAGCATTTTTTTTCGCAAGCACACGCACGGATTCCATATGCCAAGATGCACGGGGACAATCGATAGCATCGAGCAAATTTAAAGCCGATCCTTCTTCTAAGGAAATTTCCGTAGCAGGGACGATGAAATGGGGTTTGTGGGATTGAAAGTGATGCGCTGTAGAGATCCAATGAAGACGGCTGTGAGCTCCGATAGTCATATAAAGACGCGGAGCTGCAATGATCGATTCACAGCCTGTGAAGAGATGCAGGACTTGAACAGGTGATTTCATCTCAAGCTTGGGAGGAAGGTAAAAAAACGCCCCTTTAGGATGCAAAGCCAGATTGACTAAGGCAAAGGGATCATTTTCTTCTTTCAAGGAGCGAGAAATATGGTGCTGTAAAAAGCTGCTATGCGAGCGCAATACCTCATCGAGAGGAAGGACGACAGTTTGCGGAGGTAAAGCGGAAAGATCGCTCAAATGGGGAGCGAATCTCCCATCGACGAAGATGAGATGAGCATGCTTGCATTCGGGAAGAATCGCCTCGCTAAAACTCGATTTGTCGATGTCTATAGAAGTAGAAAATCCAAATGATGACTGGTAAAGCTCTCTCAATGAAACATATTGAAATGCTTCATCAGATTTTGTGGGAAGCCCCAGCTCGGACAGACGATGCCAACTCTTCTCGCGAAAAGAATACAATGTATCTTGTCCTTGATGTTGAAAGTGCCGGCGGAGATGGGTCAAAAAAGTTTGTTCCGACATATTAATTTTTCACCAACCAGTCATATCCTTTTTCTTCTAATATTAGAGCCAGTTCTGGACCTCCTGTTTGCACAATTTTTCCTTCTATGACTACGTGGACAAAATCAGGCCGGATATAATCGAGCAGGCGTTGATAGTGAGTGATCAGGATGAGAGCATTGTCAGAGCTCATCAAGCTGCTTAAGCCCTTTGCGACAGTGCGCATAGCGTCGATATCGAGTCCTGAATCGGTTTCGTCAAGGATGGCAAGCTTGGGAGCAAGAACTGCCATCTGAAGGATTTCATTGCGTTTTTTTTCTCCTCCGGAAAACCCTTCATTGAGATTGCGTTGTTTAAATTCACTTCTCACATCGACGAGAGCCATCTTGTCATCAAGGATCTTTTGGAATACTTCTTCGGAAACGGAAACTTCGCCTTTTGCTTTGAGTTTGGCATTGTAGGCAGCATGCAAAAATTGTAGATTCGAGATCCCAGGAATTTCGATCGGATATTGAAAGCTCATAAATAGACCAAGATGCGCCCGCTCTTCCGGACTGAGTTCAAGCACATTTTGTCCTTCGAAAAAGATTGCCCCGCTGATCACCTCATAGAAAGGATCGCCTGCAAGAACTTTAGCGAGGGTCGACTTACCTGCACCATTGGGGCCCATAATGGCATGGATCTCCCCTTTTCCGATCTTCAGGTTCAATCCTTTTAAGATCGGTTTTTCATCGACATTGACTTGTAGGTCTTTGATCTCCAACATTGTTTTATAGGTTCCTTATTTACCGCTGATTATAAGTAAGTGAGCTAATTGCAAAATCCCTCGCCGCACAAAATCGTACTTTCGACACGTCTTTTTTCATTCGCAAGAGGTTTGCGATTGGCTCATGTAATCTTATCCGACTGAGTTCTCCAGCTTCAGCGTTAAGAGCTTTTGAGCTTCGACGGCAAATTCCAAAGGAAGTTCGCGGATCACATCTTTGCAAAATCCACTGACAATCATATTGATTGCATCTTCTCGTGAAATTCCACGCGTCTGCAGATAAAACAACTGTTCTTCATTCATTTTTGAGGTGGAAGCTTCATGCTCCACTTGCCCCGTCTGGTTGGCCACTTCAATATATGGAAAAGTATTGGCCGAACAGCGGTTGCCGACGAGCATCGAGTCGCATTGAGTATAATTGCGTGCATCGTCTGCGCGAGGCGCCATTTTGACTAAGCCTCGATAAGTATTGTGCGACCTGTCCGCTGAAATTCCCTTTGATACGATGGTCGACCGCGTTTTTTTTCCTAAATGGATCATTTTTGTTCCTGTGTCGGCTTGCATCATACCATTAGTAAGGGCCACAGAATAAAATTCTCCCACAGATTCATCACCTTGCAAAATACAGCTGGGATATTTCCAAGTAATCGCTGCTCCTGCTTCTACTTGCGTCCAAATAATTTTAGAGCGGTATCCTTGGCAACGGCCGCGCTTAGTGACAAAATTGTAGATGCCGCCTGCACCGGTCCCTGGATTACCGGAGTACCAGTTTTGAACAGTGGCGTATTTGATTTCAGCGTGTTCATGGGCGATTAACTCAACAACAGCGGCGTGCAATTGGTTGTTATCAAAAGCTGGTGCTGTGCATCCTTCCAAATAGCTGACGTACGAACCTTCTTCTGCGATGATCAGTGTCCGCTCAAATTGCCCGCTTTGCTTGTCGTTGATGCGAAAATAAGTCGACAGCTCAATGGGACAACGCACTCCTTTCGGGACATAAACAAAAGAGCCATCGGAAAAAACAGCAGAATTGAGGGCAGCAAAATAGTTGTCGCCAATGGGGACGACGCTACCGATATATTTTTCAATTAATTCGGGAAACTGATGAACGGCTTCAGAAATCGGGCAGAGAACAACACCTGCTTCTTTCAATGTGTTTTGAAAAGTCGTTCCTAAGGAAACAGAATCAAAGACGACATCAACTGCGACATTGGTCAACCGTTTCTGCTCGTCTAATGGGATACCCAGCCTCTCAAATGTTTTAAGAATTTCTGGATCGACCTCGTCCAAACTATTTAATGACTGTTTTTTCTTCGGCGCTGAATAATAACAAATTTCTTGCAAGTCGAGGGGAGAATATTTAAGATTGGCCCAATCCGGCTCCTTCATCTCTTTGAATTTTGCAAAAGCCTTGAGGCGAAAATCGAGCAAAAAGGAAGGCTCATTCTTTTTGGCAGAAATCGCGCGAATGATCTCTTCGTTCAAACCCTTTGGAAGCGTGTCCGTTTCAATCGGGGTCACAAATCCATATTTATAGGTGGAACGCTCTTTGAGAAGCTCCTCGGTCGACATGGTAAGAATTCCCTAAAATTTTAGGTTTCCATGATACCAGTGCGAAGAGATTTACTCAACGAGAGAAAGGATTGCCCACAGGGCTCCAAGTATTAAAAGGGATTTTTGAATTTAAAGTCCGAATAGGGT
>JASHXO010000125.1 GCA_030043495.1 Candidatus Rhabdochlamydia sp. | reverse complement strand
CACCGAAGCGACACAATGGCTCGAACGCAGCCTCGATGACTCGGCAAATCGCAGGCTATATCTGCCTGACGCCTTTCTGACAGCCGATGCCATTTTAAATCTCATGTGCAATGTCACCTCAGGCATCATCGTTCATCCTAAAATCATTCAAAAACATCTCAACGAGGAACTTCCCTTCTTGGCGACAGAACAAATCCTCATGGAAGCCGTCAGGCATGGAAAAGATCGACAAACCGTTCATGAACGACTAAGAATCCTAAGTTTCGAGGCTAGCCATCGCATCAAAGAAGAGGGAGGATCGAATGATTTACTTGAGCAAATCTGTCAAGATCCTGAAATTGGCCTTTCAAAAGCTCAGATCAACAAACTCATGGACGCCAAACACTTTATCGGCCGCGCTGTTGAGCAGACACACGATTTTCTCAACGAAGAAGTGGCCCCAGTGGTAAAAAAATATCAAGACATTGCCACTTTTGTTGCAGAGATCAAATTATAATCTATATAACCCAACTTGCTTTCCTCCCTTAGGCGCGTAGCGAGATAGGTGAGATGCAAGATTTACGCGGTCGCTCTTCGGCGCCTGAGAAAAACTGATCGCTCGGCTAACCCACCCCTGAAGAGGGCGGGATTGCGCTCGAGCGGACGTTCAATAATCGGCAATGAAGCCGATAGATTTGAGATAATCAAAATTTCTTTGCACGTAAATGGGGAAGCTTTCATCAATAGGTACGACAGGATGCATATTGATCCATCGTTCAATCTCTTCATCTGGAATGTTCTCCCCATTCGAATCTCCTTCAACGATACTGGCAAACTTCTTCTTAATCTTCTCTCTTCCTCCCATCCATGTGAAATGCCATCCCCCGTCATAAATCTTTGGAAATTGCCAACGAGCATCGCGGAAATATTGTATTCCAAATTTGATAAGCATCGTATATGTGGTGGCAACTGTGCCTACCCAAGGGCCTGATATAGGCGGTGTACCAACCCAAGGAGCATTTGCGCAAGAAAGGCCAAAATTTGATTGTCGGTTCAAGTGATAAAAGGAGATTCTCATTTCAAAAGCCCTAGCGCCATTCATATAAAATAACTTTTCCTCATGACTGGGTCCGCTTTTATGTTTATTATGTTTTTTAAATTTCTTGAATCTCCCAGCTTGCAATAGCCGTTCGTTGCGCTTAGGAATAGTAAGAGTAAGTTCTTGAATCAATTTGGAACGAGGAATCTCATCTAAGTCGGAGATAAGAATCATATCTGAAGAATTACATTGTGTCAGCCCTCGAGAAATGCATTCCCGTTGAAAATGTTCTCGTTCCCATAAGCCCATTTCAGGATGCCGCTCATCGACCATGACATGGATAATTTTATCCAGATACTTTTCGAAAAGATGATAGTTTTCGTAAAAATAAAAAGGCTTAGGATCACCACGCTGTGTTTCGGCCGATTCGACAAGAACAAAGTAATCGACGACTTCGTCGAGTTCTTCCAAACGCATTTTAAGCAATTCAATCTCATTGAAGAACATGAAGCAATCGTAGACTTCAGAACTTGCAATCGCTGTTGTAAAGAGCAGACTTAGAAAAACAACGTAAGAGCAAATTTTTTTAATCATACTGAAGTCTCCTGTTGATGTTTACATATTGGGCAAAGACACTTTTGTCTCCTGAACTTCAATTCAATTAACAAATATACTCAAACAACTTGAAAAGTGAGGAATTTGAGCCAGGCTGGCCGGCGCTGTTGCGGATACTTGCAAAAGAGCAGGCTCACTTGAATAAGTTGAGCGATGGAGGCGGGCTTGCTTGACGCCATCAAAAACCAACTTTTCAAGTTGTTTGGGTATAACTTTGATAAGAAAGAAAATTTGCCCTAAAAAAAAAGAGATGTCAATACAAAGGCTGTGAAAAAGAGGAAGTGATATGAATTTTGAAATCTAGTGCTCTGTAGACTTAATTTTTGCGGTTTCGGCTACGTCAAAGCCCCGGGGTTAAACGATCGTAAAGCTAGTTGTATTGAATTAATACAGCGCGCTTTACGATCGCTTAACCGCGGGAGCTTTCACGTTAGCCCAAACTGCAAAAATTAAGTTTACAGAGCACTAGCCCGCTTAAAAGCGGGCTAGTGTTCTCATCTTCTTTAGTTAATCCTTCTGTTTTTGAGCCAGATGGGTGAGTTAAGGCTTCCTGTTTTGATTCCATGCTGCTCATTACTGTTGGTTGAGCACTATTTAATAACAAGTTTATCATCTTTTGTGACAACGGTTGTGATAGCAACTTGCTTCGACCAAGACACTTGTCGAGTCTTTGCAAGTTCACTACCGATGCCTCGCATTCCCGCTTTAATTGCTTCGATTTTTTGTTTAATAGGGGTGGCTTGATTAATTGATCTACATGGTTCTTCTTCGTGTTTATGCTCTTCCCATTCCTTGAGATCTTCTGCAGTGAAGGTTTGTTTTTTAGAATTTTTGTAAACAGAAAGAAGAGATTCTTCTCTTGCTGGAAGGTGGACGACCTCTTCTCCGACCTTAACGTCTTCAGCTGGACCGACGTGATTCGCCTTGACATGATGCACGTTAAATTTATGGCTGATTTCTTTAACTTCTTCTACCGTTAAAATTTTATCAGCGAGAAATCCATATTTTGAAGGAGGAATAACTCCCTGCTCTCTGGCTTCATCGATAAGTTTATGTGCATTAACAAAACCCACAAGATGTTGAGCGACCTGTGTAGGGGTAACATCTCGATCATTTTCTATACGATAATGATTATGATTGAGTTTATCTTCAGATTGCCTCGTATGCATTTTTTTGATATGCAATGAATTCGTTCCTCTCCAATATTTTTCACAATGGCCATCCACTTCTAAGTGACCTACGGCTGCGGGCATGTACACAAAATCGTCTCTCCAATCTTGATGCGTTTCATCTTTAGGAGCATCAAAATACCATGTGATCGTGCTGCCTTTTACTTGAAATTTTATTGGAACTTCCATTGTTTGATCTGATTCGAAAATTTCAAAAACTTTTCCATCGGTTAGCCTAAATTTAGCCCCGCCATTCTCTTTTTTTTCAAAGGAGGCTTTTTCTTCCTCATACTGATTGCTCAGCCCTTTATCGAACAATTCTTGCAATCTTTCTGCTTTTTTACTTGTTGTAGTTCCTTCGGATTGCCACAAAGAGGCCGTTTGTTTTGTTTTTAATTCAACTTCAAAGAAACACATAATTCACCTTTTATTAAGTTTTAGGGTTATTATCGATTTAGATTATACTAAAAATTTAAATAATTTAATACAAAAATATTAATATCAATACTAATTGTTTTAGAAGGAAAATAAAAAATTAAAACAAAAGACTAATACTCAATTACTTGAATATTATTTTTTTAGAATTTGCCTGGAATTTTCCTTTTAATTATTGATTCTTCAAGTTTGGATTAATTCTTTAAGGCAATGATGCTGAGAAATAAGGCCTGCTTTCATCAATTCATGTTCAATTTGTCTTTGCGTAGATTCTTGGGGCTCAATTAACGGAAGACGGATTTTGGAAGCACATTTTCCTAAGACTCCCATGGCGTGCTTAACACATTGAGGATTAGTCTCTAAAAACATCGATTTAACCAATGGGAAAAATCGATTGAACAAATCGCGCCCCTCTTTCCACTGTTCGTTCAATAAGAAAGAAGTTAATTGCTTCCACTCGCGTGGAATGATGTTTGCAATGACTGAAATCACCCCCATTCCGCCTACAGCCATAGTGGGTAGCGTTAATGTATCATCACCAGTAAGGACAGGAATGGGAGCTTGTTGAATTAATTCGATTGCATAATTTAGGTCAGCGGTGGAATCTTTGATGGCGACGACATGGGGAAGTTCTGCGATGCGTAACAAGGCTTTAACAGGCAATTTGATTCCGACTCTTCCAGGATGATGATAAACGATCATTGGCAGACCAACAGTCGAGACCGCTTGAAAATGTTGGAAACATCCCTCAGGCGTAGGACGATTGTAATAAGGGACGACAACCAAAGCAGCATCTACCCCGATATTTTTGGCTGCCTGGGTCATTTCGATGCAGTGCTGAGTGTTGCAAGTCCCTGTGCCAGCAATAATTGGAACTCGCCCTTTGCAAGTGCGGACACCCTTTTGAAAAATGGAGATTTGTTCGGCATCAGAAAGAGTCGGGGCCTCACCGGTCGATCCGCAAAGGACGACAGCATCGGTTCCCAATTCCATGTGCCATTCAAGGAGATCGTGAAGTGTTTGATAATCCACTTCGTTTTGCTCATTAAACGGTGTCGTCAAAGCAACAATTGTCCCCTTAAGCATATTCGCCCCTTCTTTTCTCCCTTCTTATCGAAATAAACAAAATCAAGCTACAAACAATTGCCATAGAAGCCCCGATATATAGAGGAAGAGTCATTGTATAAGCGGCCAAAGGGCCTCCTGCTAAACCAGTAATCATCTCCGCAAGAACCTGAAAAGAGGTCAATGTCCCCATGGCATGACC
>JASHXO010000124.1 GCA_030043495.1 Candidatus Rhabdochlamydia sp. | reverse complement strand
ACGATCGTTTAACCGCGGGAGCTTTCACGTTAGCCCAAACTGCAAAAATTAAGTTTACAGAGCATTAGGTTGTTTAAAAAAGGTTCTCTGCCTAAACGAAAATTTACTTAACAAGGGAAGCCGAACAGGAAAAGCGGTTGTCGTTAGGCAATCTTTCATAAGAAAGTCTTAAGCGCCAGCTGCATGTCAGCATCGTGACGAGATCGATCTTGCCAGCACTATACCGCGGTTCGTTTTTCCGTCCCCAACCATGCCGGGATTGGATTTGGCAACTCCATTTCGGGGCCAGGCGGATGAAAAAACGAGTTAGCAGAGTGTCCCTGGCGTCGGACATGGGGGACTCAAGCAATTCAGGGATGGAGTGGGCGACATCGACAATAAAATTCTCATGGTCGGCTTTTCTCCAATCAAATTTGCTACGATGTCTAAATTCAATCCCGAAAGCGACATCTTCATTGATTGTCCAATCGGTAGCAATATTGGTGTAATCCCAAACTTGCTCCTCATTATTCCAAGCGATACCTCCGCGGATTGCATAGGATGGACGATTCCATCCTACATTTAGATAAAATTTGGGAAAAGTTTGAGCAAAATGACGATTTCCAAAAAATCCATAAGTGTAAATATCAGTGTAGATCGAAGGGAGAAAAATGGGGCAATTGCGGGAATAGAAAGAATTGCGCCATCCAAGACGGAGTTGATTGAGTTGATCATAGCCATCGTTGATATCAAAGTAAAAATGATGACTTAAAGCAGCTGTGGGAGAGGTCAATCCTTGGAATTCGAGGTAAGGCTCGCTCATATGACGGAATTTTTTATAGTTTTTGAAGAGCCTGGTTTGTCCGTTAAATCCATAACTGAAGATTCCTTGGCCAATAGAATGGTGCAAAGGATTATTGCTATAAAAGATTCCAATGACCCCAATATTTGGAGTTAGCGTAAAATGTCCCAAAGAAAACGGCCGATAAAGTTCATTGCGGGTCTCCATGCGCACGGACCGCGTCGATGATGAGAGTCCAAGTCGATGGAATTCTTTGCGCAGGTCATTGGCATACACGTAGTCGAGATATCCGGCATTAGCGTAGTTGTTGGAAATGATTCCTGAATTGCCCAATTGGAAAGGACGGACCCCGACAGTCAATAAGGGAAGTTCTTGGTCGATACTGTCAAATCGATTGACGCGTGGCTGAAGACTAAAATTAAAAATGGCACTGTTGAGTTGATGGAAGACCACAAGATGTGTGCGTTTTTGTGTATTAATCTCAAAATCATCGCTGCGGAAATCGCCGACCATCCTCGTATCGCTTAATTTATCCCACGTCAGATGAATTTGAGATTTTTCATCTTTGCTTTGGGTATGATATAGGCCTTGCAAACGATAGCGGTGAGGCCCCCTTTCATCAGGGAAGGATTTGTCGTGCGCGCCATAACTGCGCGTCACGAATGTCGTTGAGTGATCCGGCGGTGAATATTCGGATTCGAATGCGCCACCAAAACCGCGTTTTATTCGATAATCTAAACGAAAAAAAAGGTTCAAATCCCTCCACGAAAAGACTCGATAGCGCATCGTCAAACGGGGACCTAGTCCTTTGTCCCAAACAACTTTGTAGCGGATGGGGGGATCAGAAAATGCTTTTAGATTGCTCTTAAAGGCGGGAAGCCAAAACAGAGGGACTTTAAAGAATCGGAATCGGATGTTTCGAGCCGCTAAAAATTTATCTTCGGTTATTTTGACAGTTTTAGCGTTGATTTCCCATGTGTTATCCTGGTCTTCGCAAGTGGTGACGAAAGCATTGCTAATGTAAAATGTCCCATCTTCTTGGAGTTCAATTTTATCTCCACCCAAGAACCAAATGTCAACAAATGTTTTGCCATTATAAAGTACCCCGATTTTATTGATGAAATCGTATTCAAGCCGAGAGCCGACAAAAGCTCTGTTCGCATATTCCATCATTAGGTCTTCTTCAGCGACAATCTTTTGAATCCGAATTCCATTTTCAATCTTGTTGGTGTATTCGATTTTTCGAGCTTGGATCCGAATCCCTTGTCCAGAAATGACGCCTCCTTCCTCTGTGGTGATGACCCCATGCGCAAAGACAGGATTTTTCAAATCGATGACGAGTTCCTGGGGAAGTGGGGACTGTGAGAAAGGAGAGGCGGGTGGGAGATGTTCGAGTTGATATGGCCCCGGTTCAACTGGAGCTTGGGACTGCTCTGGTGGAAGAGGCTCTGGTTCATCCAGGTCAACATCATCGCTAAGGGAAGGGACTTGTGTTTCTATATCTGGATTAAACTCTGATTCATCGTACTGAAGCTCATTGGGATTTTGAAAGTATTCCTCGGATTCTGGGACTAATGATAATAATCTTTTTTCGTTAGATGCTTGCTGAGCAAGTTGCGCATTTTCTTTTCCGACAAGAGGCTCATCTAAAAATGAAATTTCCTCGTAGGTCAACTCTTCTTCATGTTGTGCTAGTTTGACAATGGAATTTGGGGACTCATGGATCGATTCCATGGAATCGGCAAAAACTTCATCAAAGGGATCTTCGCCCTTCTGCACCAGTTCCTCGTAACTCTGCCTCTGGTTTGCCAAGGAATCCTCAGAAAAATCCTCAAATAGCGACTCAGAATGAGCTAACGTAAAAGCAGTGAGGCAAACTAGGGAAAAGATCAAAGGGTGCATGAATGATTTTATCAAAATTCTAAAAGATCAATGTCTAAGAATAAGAGACCATTTAATATTCTCCAATGAGAAAGAGTTTGGGTACAGCAGCAGGAAATGACTGTGAACGACTAAATTTTTTTGGACAGTTTTATGAGTAAGCAGGATGACGAGTTGCATTTTAGATGACTACAGAGAATCTTTTTTTCTCTATGGTGAATTAACTATTGAATGGCCTGGACCAAAAGGCCTGCCAGCACGGGTCGATTTTTATAATGTCCGCTTTTAAGACCTTCCAAAACGATATCGATGCTCTGTTCCTCGTGTTCCAGGGCAATTGTCTGATAGCATTCAATGAGCAACTTTGAATGTTCTTCAGGGGTGAGCTCAAACGCATTCGATTTTTCCGAGATCTTTAAATTCCAAGGTAGCATAGGTCGGAAACGAAACATTTCTGTATTTTTTTTCACCGAAATCCAGTTCAAGACCGCGGTTTTGTATTGATCTCCTTTTTTTAAACGCAAAAGAGCTAGATTGCAATAAGCTCTTGTGAGTGGAGCTCCTGCTGTTTGCGCTTTGTTTTCGAGGAGTAAGACCGCTTCAGGAGTTTGGAGGTTTTCCATCAGAGAGATCAATGAGGGGATTAAATCTGCTTGTTTTGAATCAAAGAGATAGTTGGCGATTTTTAGAAATTCCTCTGGAGGGAATTCAAGACATTCTCTAAGCATATGTTCTCTGACATGGACAGAGAAGGCGAGCAGATCATTGGGACTTTCTTTTTGGTGTTGTTGTGCAGAGGGGACCACTTTCCAAGACATGAGCGAATTGCCGGCCGAATAATGCGGGTGAAAACCCAGGTCGCGTGAATCCCGAATAAGAAATTCTAAAAGAGTCTCGAGCGGGCGATGATCGCTCAGCTTTAGAGAAGAAAAAATCGCATTAAACCGAATCTGCAAGTCTGGATTTTTAGTCAGTGAGTATAAAATGTCCTGCGTTCCTGGGATATTTCCAAGAAGACCGATTGCAAAGAGATTGCCATCTTTTGCCAATGAGATGATTTCTTCTTTGGCAGAGTCGTCGCCAAGAAGGTATAAAGAATATTTCGCCGCGAGCTTGATATTGGGGGAAGGAGACTGGCTTAAATTTTTCAGTAAAGGGAACGATTTAGAGTCTTTGAGAAAACCAATTGCAGCAGCGCAAGCTTCTTGCTCGGCGATGTTTAAATGTGTCGCACGAGATCGAATCATCGGCAATAGGTCATCGCGGCCAAAACGAGCAGCGCTTAAAATGGCCTCAATTCTTGTCATGTGACATTTATCATCCATCATGTGGCGAAGCAGGGTAATGGCATCCGAGGTCCCGATCAAAGCGAAAAATTGAGGAAAAAAAAAACGCATTTGCGGGGGCACTTTATACATCAGTGATTCAATTTGTCCGACGGCTGTCCGAGATTTGCGCATAGCGAGCTGATAAGCTGCTTCAAGGCGCGTGAAGAAGTAATCCGAAGACATGGCTTTCGTTAAAAGTTCTTCGCAGCGATCATCCTGCAAGTGACCTAAAAATTGAATAGCGGCCATTTGTGTTTGAGGTTGCGGGCTGGCTATTCCAGCCTCAAGAATATCGATCGAAGCGGCAATTCCAGCGATATTTGAACCAAAAATACTGGTAAGTTGTGTTTCAGGATCAGAGCTCCTTGCGCCCTGTTCTAAAATGATCATGGCTATTTGCTGCAAAATTTCAAAATCATGTCTGCCGAGGGTTTCTTTGTATTCACGGTAGAGATCAATGGCGCGATTAAATTCTTTGGATTGCAGAAGGTACAAAATATGCAGTTTATTGATCCCCGTACGTTCTTTTACTGCGGAGATCGCGCTTTCTGAATTTGCTGCAAGGTGGATTAAACCGGCTTGTTCCCGAGAAGAGACCTGCCCATTAGCAAAAACAGAAGAAAAAGCGGCCACGAGACAGCTGAGGGAAAGTGAAGCAAGAGCAGTCCGGCTAAACGGACTACGCGAGGTTTTGTTTTTTAGATGAAATTTTTTTCGCATACATCAGAAAGGCTTAAGGTGTTTCCAAAGATCAATGCCTGCTTTAAGGAGCAATTCCTTGGTCGTGTTAATGGGCAGGCCCATCACATTGTAATAGCATCCATCGATCCGTGCAATAAGGATGCTGCCTGCTTGTTGAATGGCGTAACCTCCTGCTTTATCGAGAAAAGTGCAGCTTTGATGATAGAGGTGAATCTGTTCATCTGTGAGAGGATGAAAAAGAATTTTTGTTTCTTCAATGCCTGAAAACAGTTTCCTAGGTTTTAGAATAGTTACTGCTGTAAATACTTGATGCCAGTGGCCAGAGAGTTTTTTTAGCATGTCATGGGCTTCTATTTCATCTTTAGGTTTGTTGTAAATGTTTCCTTCAAAATAGACGACCGTATCAGCGGTAAGAATAATATCTTCAGGAAAAGTTTTGGCAAGCTCTTGTGCTTTTTTTGTAGAAAGTTCTTGAGCATACTGTTTAGGATCTCCTTCAAAATCGATAATTTCTTCATTAAAGGCCGAAGGGATTTGCACAAAGGGGATTGCGAAGAAGTTTAAAATTTCTTTTCGGCGGGGAGATTGTGATCCGAGAATTAATCGCATGATACTTCTTTTACCAAAGAAATTGTTTTGAGTATGCGTTTGCTAAGATTTCTCGTCCATGATAAGTAACTGTAGCATCAGCAGAAAAACATTTTTTTTGCATCGATTTTTCGCTATCTATATCTTGTCTTGAAAAAAAACTCGATGCTCTTTGCGGATCCTAAACAATATTTCTGATTGTCTGATTAGAAACGTCTTAAAAAAATTTTAATGTTAACAGGTTTCTCGTATAGCTAAATATCTTAGGGTAAGTAATTTGAATATTTCTATGATTTTTTCTTTTCTTAATATACCCTTAACATTTATGATCTATGATGTTTTTCAAAAAACGTCATAATTTTTTGACGTCAAAGTTTTCAACAACCTTTAGAGGAGGTTTATAGATGACTACTGCTATAACTACAACAACTGTTAGTACTACAGCTACTACAACAACTGCTGCTTCTACTACAGCCCCAGCTTCAACTGGTGTTTCGTCCGTTGCAAGCTCTATTGCGTCTTCTGCACCAGCAGCAAGCCAAGGCTTCAGCGCGCAAATTAGTGCTTGGATCGCAAGCGTTGCCGATGCAATTCGTGGCTGCCTCGCCACGCTTCCTTTGATCGGTGGCTGGTTCGAGAAGAACACACCTGCGATTACGACAACTACAGCAAGTACAACAACACCTTTAACAACACGTTGGACAGATGCTGAGCTTGTTAACATGATCCGTGGCCAGTTTGTTGTTGCTCCTGCAACAACAACTATTGCAGTACCTGCAGCTGACATTGTCAACTACACATTGAACCTGTTCGGACAAATCCAATCTCCAGTTTCTAAAATGGAAGCTTTCCAAGCTGTTCTTGGCGCTGTTAACTCAACCGATGACATCGCAAGACAGTTCTATGGAGCTCTTTCAGATGGAACACTTGGTGGTCCTTTAGAAGCATCAAAAACAGCGTTCAGAGAGCAAATCTGGATTGCTAACGGGCGTGCTGATGATGGACACGGTGCTGGCTACGGCGATCACATGATTGCACATGCAATCCGTGGTCCTTTGGCTCAACAAGCAGCCCAAAACCTGCGCAATCTTTTAGCTGCTACTTCTACAACTGGCCCATAATTGTCGTAAGAGACTTTTGTGTAAAAGTAACTGCATGGGTATGAAACCCATGCAGTTTTTTTTATCTGAATCAATAATCTTTTTAAGAATATTTCCATCATTTTTCTACTATATTCTTTTAAACTCTCATAGAGCATATTTACAAATTATCATAGTTCGCTTTTTGCGACTTTTTTCCATCTTCTAACGCCGCTTCTTGTCCTACTTCATTTAAGTATGTGCTTCGAAACGGCATTAAAACCTGTAAAAAAATTCATCAAAAATCAAGCTATGGTAATTTGTAAACATGCTCATAGAGATTTATTTAGAAAAAAAATAATTAGCAAAAATTCAATATTTCATTCCCTGGAGAATAAACCATCTTTTCAGATAGAATACTATGCCGAAAATGATTCAAAAGTTGGTTTTTGACTACGTTAGCTATGCAACATATTTTTTTGTCTTCACTCGCGCCTTGTGTTTGCACAATGGTCGCTCACTCCAGACAAAAAATTGGTGCAGCTGTCTTGCCAAATTCCTAACTTCAGAATTAAGCTGATGTATTTTTCAAAATTCTTTGGGAGGCAATATGACTGTTGAAAACCCTTTTAAGCTTTTGCCTAATGAAATTTTTATTCAAGTCATTAACTTTTATCCTAAACCTTTCCTTGCCGCAGTCGATACAACTTTCCAATCGGCAATCTATAATTTCATTTACCCCAATGTATTGAAAAATTGGGAACAATTCATCTGGCAGAATTCCGACAGATTTAAAAACCTTGTTCAAGGACTATCTAAGATTGATGTTGACGAGTGTGAAAATTTATGCCAAAAAAGCGAAGAATTTACTGAAATCAAAGCTGAAACAACCATTATTGACGACCCAACTGGCTTCCATTCCAATATTGTGCATAAGTCGACTATGATGTTAAAGATAAAATTGATTTACCGTGACTTTATTGAGCGAGCAATTGGGCACGGGGTAGAGAATGGGTTCAAGGAAAAACAGAATATTGAACAGCTGCAAAAGTTAAATTTGTTACCAATGATGCAAAAAATCCTGGATGAAGAAGACAATGCTTTGATTGACTTTTACATTGCCCTATACCCTAATAAGACAATTGAAGTTGAGTCTTCTCAGAGCAAATCTGTCCTGGCAAAAAAAATTCGTCAAGAACTCGAGTTCAATCAAACAGCGCTTAGTCAAATCTCAAATCTTGACTTAAGCCGTAAAAAGCTCAAAATGCTACCCAAAGAGATCAGATATTTCAAAGGATTGCGGGTCCTTACTCTTTCGCGCAATCGACTTTCGGTTCTTCCACGGGAGATTGGGGAATTGAAGCACTTACAGAGACTCGTTTTGTCTCACAATCAACTTTCTATGCTGCCGCCAGAAATTTCTGAACTCAAGCATTTAAAGATATTATATTTAGATTCAAATGCCTTTCAATCTTTTCCTCTCGAAATTATCCAACTTGGAGACTTATGGGAGTTGTATGTGAGTTCCAATAAATTGATATCTTTGCCCTCTGCGATCAACCATCTGAAGAAGTTAAAAATCCTCAGCATCGCAGTAAATCCAATCTCAGAACTTCCTCCTCAAATCTGTGAGCTTGATCAATTGGAAAGATTAGATATTCGTGGAACTTCGATTACTGAGTTTCCGAAGGAATTTGATAAGCTGCAACGATTGCCTCGATTTCAGTTCATTCGTTGACATTAGCGTATAATAAAACCCCTCTTTTGTTAGAAAGAGGAGCTTTCTTTGTTCAGGTTTGCTTAAGTTTGAGCAAATTCGTAGGCGCTGGTGAAGATGCTTGTTTCTAAAGCTTGGGCTTCCTTATGGAAGTGTGTGCCAAGCTTCCAGAGAGCATCGTAGCAGCTTTCAGCGAATTGATCACTCGCCGGGTTCAAAGTGAACCCAAGCGATCCCATCAGTCCAGAAACCAATTGACGATCAGTCTGACTCATCTTAGCAATTTGATCGAAAGAGATATCAGCATAAGTCAATTGCTTGACCAAGGCTGGATGCGAAACTTGCGTATCCAGTTTGCAGACGATATTAGACAAGACGTGACCTAACTTTTCAATAGTGACTAAATTAGATTTGCTCAATAATTGTGAGTTGGAAGTTAGTGTTGTTGTTGCAAATATATCTGCTTTATCTCCTAATATTGTTTATTTTAGTGATTTTATAATACTTTAACATCTACTTTCTTGAAACAAGCCTGTATTAAATTCGGCAGTTTCGGATATGCATTAGCAAGGCTAATTTTCTCTTCAAGTGGGTGTGATCCAACGACGTCAGAAATAAATAAGCCGGGCAGCAAGAAACGTATTTCTGCCTCTGTTTCTCTGATCGCTTTGAAGATATGGTATGTTTCAACGTCTACAGAAGAAATCCCTTTTGAAGAAACATTCGATGTCCACACTTTGTTCTCTTCCAAAGGAGAATCGACAGTAATGTTTGTGCAACCAGGAACAGCTTGTAGACCAGGGATTTCAACAGACAGAATTTTTTCTTTTGGTAATTCGATAGTGTTTTCTTGGTAAGTAGAACTGTGAATGACTTGATAGCTTCCCATTCCTATTGCGGACTGCATAGATCCACCTGCACCGACTAGAATTAAGTCGGTCACACCACTTTCTAATAGGATTTGGGTTGCAGAGTAGGACAGACTTCCATTAGGCATGCGGAATCCAATGATCCCATGCTCCTCATCACCCATTTTTACTTTGACGTAAGAAAATTTATAGACGCCACCAATTTCTTTGGTTTCCAGATTATTACGCTCGGATAAAAGTTTTTCCGCAGTAGGTTCCAATTTTTCAGTAGTTAATCCGTCCATTTCTTTGGGATAGAGATGCTTTGCCAATTCAATTAGGACTTGAGAACGATTTCCGATGAAGGCCATTTTAGGAGGAATTTTAAAAGAGCCCAGCACTGACGAAAGCTCAGTATTATTAGATTGCAATGCGTCAGTAAACGTTCCATGGACTTGTACAGATTTTTCAAGATCAACATCACAATATTTTAACTGTAATAAAACATTGTTAAATCTAGAAGAACTTCCTAGCCCAGCGATAACGAGTTTATTATTGGTTGGATCGGGATGTTCAAGCACAAAATAATGATTCGAATTATTTGTTCCAAGTTGGACAATATTTTTGTATCCCAACATTTGATAATATTTTTTTAAATTTGTTTCTGATCCAATAAATAATTCAGTGTTTTTTCCAGATTGATTAAAAATATGGATCGTTTTAGTAATTATTCTTGCGATACGAACATCAAGGTATTTATCAACGAACAGTGTATGGGCAACATTTGTATCAAAATTTAGTAAGTAAGGATCAATCGACTCGCCTTGATCGTATAAACCATGAAGCAATTCCGATTCTTGTGGATTAAACGGAGGAAGAGTAATTACTTGAAAATTAAATTTTTCCAGTTTATCACATAATTTTCCCAGTTTATTACATGTAGAGTTTGAATGAATTCCTGAAGTGGTTAATTCAATTTCGAACTGCTTAACTATCTGATTTTTGAGTTTATCTGCAATTAACTCTTTGTTAAATTCGTTTGCAATGAAAAGGTTAATTGGACAGTTTTCAAGAGCTTTTGTTAATGCTGAAATTTCACCTGGGCTAAATCCATCCTTTTTCGCGGCTTCAAGAATTCTATCTATTTTTTCTTGTCGATGGTCAAGGTGCAATTGATCAATTAAAGAGAGCTGTACAGATTTTTTATCGACTTTTTCTGCGGTTTGCAAATAAGAAGTTTCTGGTTCAGACTCACTGCGTTTCTGTTGAGAATTTAATGAATCTACTTCTTGAGAAACTTCTGTTTTTAAATTATTAATAGGAGCAACTGCTGCATCAAAACTTTTTATTTCCACGCTCATAAAATTACCTTTTTTTATAAAATTTATATTTTATACAAAATAAATTATATGTAAATTAAGATTTAATTAATAGATATATTTTAATATTAAAAAATTAATTCGTAATTAACTTATAATTAAAGTGTTGAGTTAATTTTAATATTTACTAAATTTTTAAAATTATTATAAACAATAATTAAATATGTGATTTTTTTTGTTTAAAAAACTAACAGAAACTTAATATTATAATTATAATATATTGAATGTCAGCATTTTATAATTATTTGCAAATTATTATTAATAAATTGTTTAAATGTTAAAGTATGCTTTGCATTTGTAATATAACTATTGAAATTTTATGTCACATGGAATAAATAATTCAAATATTGATGGCATCCATATATCCGAATTACCTAATGAAGTGTTCGGGGCTATTATATCTTTTAACTTTGATCCATCCTTTGCAAGAATCGGTCAAAGATTCAGGAATATAATGTATGATTTGATCTATACAAAAGTCTTGAGGCAATGTAAAACCATCATTGATCAAAACCAAGATCACTTTCCGTCATTAATTGCCCGTCTTTCTCTAATCCCCCTATTGGAAAGCCCTGATCTAAACCATGATTCTCTTATAGAATCTATAGATAAAAAGGATCTTGACGAAGATGACGTAGAACTCAGTGCACGGCGGTCTACAACAGCACTCAAGTTGAAATCGATTTTTCAAGAGGTTATTAAATTAGCCACGGAATATGGAATTATTGGCTCGTGGAAGGAAGAAAGAGAATTTGGGACGATTTGATCTTGCTTCTTTGATTCAACGGGTAGTTGTTGAAGAAGATGAAAGATTAATAGGTTTTTTTAGAGCATTAGCTGCCCATGTTCCTCAAATTGCAAATGATCTAATCCACGATGAAAATTTTTCCCAACCAGAAACGAGAAAACAACTCGCTGGAAATATACGTTTATGGTTCAAACGAAATGGCGATGTTTTAAGTGCGATTAGAAATCTCGACCTAAGTCAAAGTCATCTCAAAGTTCTTCCAAAGGAAATCGGATATTTTAAAGAATTAAGGGTACTTACTCTTTCTCGCAATGCCCTAACATCTCTTCCAAGGGAAATCGGGGACTTGAAACACTTACAAATGCTGATCCTCTTTAGAATTCAATAAGTTTAATTTGGATTCTCACGAATTGCATATTAATTATGAAGAAGGCTGGGGTTGCAGCTACGACTAATCATAATGTTCACGAGCAAGCAATTGAAAAATCTGTAAATTGTTTTTAAGCCTTTCCAGATTTTTTACTTTTCTTCCCATTGATGTTGGCGTCAATAGTTTCTGTTTGGTCGATCCAGATCGGAGAGCCCCACGCGATATGCCCATCTTCTTGGACGACACGAATGTAATAATAGACGAAAGGCGGTTTTTCACCTTGAGCAGGTAAAAGGATTTTGGAAAGCAGCTCCGTATCATCAATTGCAAACTCATAATGGGCTTGTTTGGGGTGAATGGTGTGGAATGGTTTGCCATTACGGATAAACAAAATCTCTTTGATCGGGGTAGTCCCCGCAACAAATCCTGAGATATGCCGGTTAAAATTCAATCCCGGTTTAGCTTTTGTGTTCAATTCGCTCCCCATAGAAGCGCCAGCAATATAAAAACCGAGAACGATTCTTTCACCTGTTGTCGCATAGCAAGAACGGTTGATCAATGCCTGAAATAGAGCTTCTCTTGTTTGTTCAATAGCGATAATTGCTGTTTTCCCAGGAGAATATTGGATTTGATCGCTCTCGTAAAAATCGCTATAGATGCCTCGGTCTTCCAGACCTCCCGCAACAAAACCAAAACGGCAATTATTATTGAGCGCTTTGCGGATCGAACCTTTTTCAGTTTCGGCGATGCCTTTTTTTCCGTCAGCTGCAATGGGCCGTAAATTTCCTTCTTTAGCAGTGCATTCTGAAGAGCCCCATGCATTATAGATTTCAACGATGCGTTCGTACTCGGGATCATAGTCGATAAAGGTTGTCTCGAAGCCTTTGCCCATCGTAAATGAGGGGATAGAGAGGAGGTCTTTGGTCGTGTGACTCTTGTAAATTTTTTTAAGTGAATTGGTCTTCATGTCTTTTTTGCGCAGAATCGGTTTATTGTCTT